>JAJYDI010000015.1 GCA_021777635.1 Pseudomonadota bacterium | reverse complement strand
GCAGACCTTCAACGTCTATCTGCCGGTCTTCGGCGCTCCGGCGCAGACACCGGAGCAGGCGCCCGCCGCGGCGCCCGCCGCGGCCTCCAGCGTGCCGGCCGCCGCCGCCTCGGCTCCGGCAGCGACAGGTTCGACCCCGGCCGCTGCGGCCAGCGCCGGCTGAAGCACGCGCTCTGCGGTCGCCCGCCAAGCCCTTCCCGGTGACCCGGGGAGGGCTTGCCGTTTCCGCGACCGGGAACTTCCGCGTCGGCCTGCGGTAGATTGGCATGTCGTCACCTGCAGGCCGCCGTGCGCGCCATGATCGAAGCCGAGAACCTATCGCGTCACTATGGCGAGACGCTGGCGGTGGACGCGCTGAATCTGCGCGTGCGTGCCGGGGAGGTCGTCGGCCTGCTCGGCCCCAACGGTGCCGGCAAGACCACCAGCCTGCGCATGCTGGCGGGCTTTCTGGCACCCAGCAGCGGGCGTGCGCGCATCGTCGGCCACGACGTCGAGCGGCAGCCGCGGGCGGCCCGTTGCGCGCTGGGCTATCTGCCGGAGGGCGCGCCCAGCTACGGCGAGATGAGCGTGCTCGGGTTTCTGCAATTCATCGCACGCGTGCGTCGACTGTCCGGCGAGCGCCGGCGCAGCCGCCTCGATGCCGTGATCCAGCAACTGGAGCTCGACGACGTGCTGGCGCTTCCGATCGAGACGCTGTCGAAGGGCTATCGGCGCCGGGTCGGATTGGCCCAGGCGATCCTGCACGATCCGCCGGTGCTGATCCTCGACGAGCCCACCGACGGCCTCGATCCCAACCAGAAGCAGGCGGCGCGTGCGCTGATCCGCGGACTGGCCCGAGGCCGCGCCATCCTGATCTCGACCCATCTGCTGGAGGAGGTGCCCGCGGTCTGCAGCCGCGTCGCGGTGATCGCGCGCGGGCATCTGCTCGCCGACGCCACGCCGGCCGAACTGGAGCGCCGTTCGCGCTATCACGGCGCGGTGTCCTTCAGTGCTCCCGGCGCGGGGCCTGCGCGCGCCGCGATCAGTCTGCTGCCCGGAGTGGACACCGTCGAGGTCGATTCGCTGAGCGGACGGGTGACGGTCTTTCCCAAGCCGGGGCGCGCGATTCTTGCCGACGTGCAGGGCATCCTTGCCGCGCAGCGTGTCGAAATCAGCGAGCTGGCCCTCGAGCGCGGCCGTCTCGATGACGTGTTCCGCTGCCTGACGGCCGATCCAGCGGAGGCGGCATGAGCGCCATGCTGGCGGTCCTGCGACGCGAACTCGCGGCGTACCTGGTGACACCGGTCGCCTACGTCTTCATCGTGATCTTTCTCGCCCTGGCCGGCGCGTTCACGTTTTATCTGGGTGATTTCTACCGGCGCGGCCAGGCTGACCTGGTTCCGTTCTTCAGCTACCTGCCGTGGTTGTTCCTGGTGCTCGTGCCGGCGGTGGCGATGCGGCTGTGGGCCGAGGAGCGCCGCAGCGGCACGCTGGAGCTACTGCTGACGTTGCCGATCGGCCGCGGTGCGGCGATGCTCGGCAAGTTCCTGGCGGCCTGGGCCTTCATCGCGCTGGCGCTGGCCTTGACGTTCCCGCTCTGGCTGACGGTCAACTACCTCGGTCATCCCGACAACGGAGCGATCCTCGCCGCCTACTGCGGCAGCCTGCTGTTGGCCGGCGCACTGCTGGCGATCGGCACCGGATTGTCTGCCGCGACGCGCAGCCAGGTGGTGGCCTTCATCCTGACCGAGCTGGTCGGCCTGGGCTATCTGCTGGCCGGCCACCGGCTTGTGCTGGGCCTGGTGCAGGGCTGGCTGCCGCCCGGCGTGACGGATGCGCTGGCCGGCTTCAGCTTCATCGACCATTACGAGGCGATTGCGCGCGGTGTGCTCAACGCCGACGACATCGTGTTTTTCGTGCTGACGATCGCCTGCTGGCTGGGCGCGGGCGTGCTGCTGCTCGAATTGACCGAGACCGGCTGAGATGCGCCTGTCGCGCCGCCTTGCCGCCCTGATCGCGCTGCTGACGCTGGCCGTCCTGTACGTCTCGCTGGTGCTGATCGACGCGCGCGTGCTGCGCGGCGTGCAGGCGGATCTGACCGCGGGCCATGTCTACACGCTGGCGCCGGGCACGCTGCGCATCGCCGGCTCGCTGCACGAGCCGGTGGACCTGTACCTGTATTTTTCGCGCCGCGCCGCGCGGGATCTGCCGCCATTGCGCGCCTATGCCCAACGCGTCGAGCTGCTGCTGCATGACATCGCCGCGCACGCGCACGGGCGCATCCGCATCCGGGTGATCGATCCGGCGCCCTACTCGGATGCCGAGGAGCGCGCACAGGCACTGGGCCTGACGCCGGCGCCGGGGGGCGTCAACGGAGAGCGCATCTTTTTCGGCATCGCCGGCACCAACGCCACCGATGGCGTGCAAGTGATTCCGTTCCTGCAGCGCGACAAGGAGTCGTTTCTCGAATACGACGTCGCGCGCATGATCCAGCAGCTCAATCAGCGCCAGCGCCCGGTGATCGGACTGATCAGCAGCCTGCCGGTGCTGGGCGGCGGCCCCGACGCGGCGGCGCCGTGGACCGCATTTCGCCAGCTCGGCCAGCTGTTTCGACTGCGCCCGCTGGATGCGTCGACACTGCGTGCGATCCCCGCCGGCATCAAGGTGCTGCTGCTGGTTCAGCCGGCGGGTCTGACGCCCGGCGCGCAGCGCGCGATCGATCGCTACGTGCAGCAGGGCGGGCATGTGGCACTGTTCATGGACCCCGACCCCGAGAGTGTTGCGCCGGCCGCCGCGCAGGCCAGCGCGCAGGCTACGGCGGCCGCCATGGCGCCGCTGCTGAGCGCGTGGGGGGTCGTCTGGGATCCAGATCGCGTGGTGCTCGACAGCGGGCTCGCGCAGGCCATCAGCATCGACCCCGCCGGGGCGCCGGTGCGCGATCCGGCGGTGCTCGGGCTGGGTCGCGGCGAGCTGAATCGCGATGACGTGATCACCGCGGGGCTCAGCAGCATCAACGTGTCCACGGCCGGCAGCCTGGAGCTGAGCGGACGGGCGCGTACCCGGCTGGAGCCGCTGCTGCAGTCCAGCGGCGAGTCGGAGCAGGCGCCGGTGGCGGCGGTGCTGGCCGCCGGCGATCCGTCGACGCTGCTGGACGGCTTTCAGCCCGGCGGCGAACGCTACGTGATCGCCGCCCGTCTGACCGGGACACTGCCGGCGGCCTTTGCCGGCGATGCTCCGGCCGCGAATGCTCCGGCCCGATCCGGCGAGGTGCTGCTGGTCGCCGATACCGATCTGCTCAGTGATCGCCTGTGGGTGCAGCTGATGCCTCTGCTCGGCCAGACGATCACCAATCCCTTCGCCAACAACGGGGACTTCTTCCTCAATGCCATGGACAACCTGGCCGGATCCTCGGCGCTGATCTCGATTCGCGGCCGCGCGCTCGCGGCGCGACCGTTCACCCGTGTCGAGGCCCTGCGCCGGCAAGCCGAGGCGGCCTACAGTGCCAAGCAGTTCGAGTTGCAGCAGCGACTCAATGACACCGAGCGTCGGCTGGCCGATCTCGAACAGGCGCGCAACAGCGGCGGCACGCCCTTGCTGACAGCGGCCCAGCGCAGCGAAATCGCGTCCTTCACGCGTCGGCGCGCCGAAATCCGGCGCCAGTTGCGCGAGGTGCAGCGCTCGCTCGACGCGCGCATCGATCGCCTCGGAGAGCGTCTCAAGCTGATCAACATCGTGCTGATGCCGATCCTGGTGAGCCTGTTCGCGCTGGCCTGGGCGCTGCTGCGCGCCTGGCGGCGGCGGCGCTGGCGGAGCGACGGGCGATGAGGCCGCGCGCGCTGCTGGTGCTGATCGCGGTCACCCTGCTGACGCTGGTCACCGCGGCGGCTCTCGAGCACGCGGCATCGCAGCGCCGCCAGCCCGGGGTCGACGGCACGCGGTTGCTGCCCGGTCTGGATTCCTCGATCAATGCCGTCACCGGGCTGCAGCTGGTGGGCGCCGGCGCGCGGGCGCTGGTCACGCTGCAGCGCACCGCGAAAGGCTGGGAGGTGTCGGAAACCGCGGCGCCAGCCGATCCGGCACGGGTGCGCAGCTATCTGCTGCGGCTGGCGCGCGCGCGCATCATCGCCGGCAAGACCCGCGACCCGTCCCTGTACCCGCAGATCGGAGTAGCCGCCATCGATCACGCCGATGCGCGCGGCGTGGAAGTGCGGTTGTCAGGCCTCATGCCGCAACCGGCATTGCTGATCGGGCACTACGACGCGCGCCTCGACGGCACCTTTGTCCGCCTGGCCGGCCATGCCGAGAGCCTGCTCGTCGCTGGCGACCTGACGCCGCCGCGCGCACCGGCGGACTGGATGCCGCATCCGCTGCTCAGCATTGCGTCGGACGCCGTGCAGGCGGTCACCGTGAGTGATGCGAGCGGCGCCCGCTATGTCGTTGACCGCGAGGCCGACGGCCGCTTGCGTGTGCGGCATGCGCCGCCTGGCGTGCAGGCCGCGGCGCGCCGCGACCTGGTGGCCGACGTGCTCGACGGCATCGATTACAGCGCCGTCGAGGCGCGCACGACACCGCCGGCGAATGCGCTGCGGGCACGGGTGGAACTGCGTGATGGCATCATCATCGAGCTGCAACTGTGGCAGCCGGCGGGAGCGGGGACGCCGACCCGCGCCCTGCTGACGGTGCAGGCGCCACGCGGGGGAGCGCCATTGCATGCGCGGGCGGTCGCGCTGGCGGCGTGGCTGCAGGGGCGAACCTGGGTGCTGGCCCCGGGCACCTGGTCGCTGCTCAGCGGATCGCTGCAACCCGGGATGCCGATGCCTCCGTCGGCGGCTCCGGATGCAGCGCCGGCCGCCGCGACCAGCAGCGCCGCGAAGGCATCGACCATCAACGACGGGGAGCGCCGATGAAATCCGCGAACGCAGGGTCTGCCGCGGTCGCCGCCGCGGGTGCCACGGCCGTCTTGCTGGGGGCCTTCGGGGCGCACGCACTGAGCGGGCACCTTGCCGCACAGGCCATGAGCGTCTGGCATACGGCGGTCGACTACCAGTTCTGGCACGCGCTGGCATTGGCCCTGGCCGCGTTCGCGGCACCGCCAGGGCGGGCACGCGCGGTTGCCCTGCGCGCGTTCGGCCTTGGCATCGTGCTTTTTTCCGGCAGCCTGTACGCACTCGCGCTGGGCGCGCCGCGCTGGATCGGTGTGATCACGCCCATGGGCGGGCTTGCCTTGATCATCGGCTGGGTCGCACTGGGGCTTGCGCTGCGTGCACGCGTGACTCGGTGAGCCGTCTGGCGGCGGCTTCGGTCCGCCGCCACAATCGCCCATCCGCCGGGGGATCCGCCATGCCAGTCAACGCCATCATCACGCGCGGTTTCGATCTCGATGCCGCCCGCGCCCATCTGGCGCGATGCGATCGTCGCCTGGCGCCATGGATGCGCCGTATCGGTCCGCTTGCATTCGATTTCCGCAAGCCGTTCGATCCGGTCGATGCACTGGCGCGCTCGATCCTGCACCAGCAGCTGGCCGGCAAGGCGGCGGCGACGATCACCGCGCGCGTGGTCGCACTCATGCCGCGGCGCGGGCGCATCGATCCGGACGGCATCACCCGGCTGGCGGATGAGGCGCTGCGCACGGCCGGCGTGTCGCGCAACAAGATCAGCGCCCTGCGCGACCTGGCGGCCAAGGCCGATGCCGGCATCGTGCCGACCCCGCGCCAGCTGGCGCGCATGCCCGACGTCGCGATCATCGAACACCTGACCCAGGTGCGTGGTATCGGCCGCTGGACCGTGGAGATGATGCTGATGTTCCGTCTCGGCCGGCCGGACGTGCTGCCGGTCGATGATCTCGGCGTGCGCATGGGCGCGCAGATCGTGCACGGATTCGAGGCACTGCCAGCGCCGCGCGCGCTGGCCGCATTCGGCGAGCGCTGGGCCCCCTATCGCACGCTGGCGGGGTTCTACCTGTGGCGGGTGGTCGAAGCGACTCGCGCCGATGCCCGTGCCGGCGCCGGTGCATGAGCGTCGAGTCGCTGCTCGATGATTTCCGCACGCGCGCTGCCAGCGCAGGCATGGCGGTCGCCTACACCGGCCTGCAGAGCGCACTCGGGAACGTGACGCTGACGGCCGGCGACTGGCTGCTGCTGGGCGAGGGCTTGATGCGTGCCGGTGTACCGGGGATTGCGGCGACGGTCGCCGAACAGGGTCTCGACCTGCATGTCCACGACCACGCCCTGCGGGTGCTGCTGGGCAATGCGCTGCGCATGGTCGGCGAACGCGCCGCCGCCGAGCGGGAGCTGCGTGCCGTACTGGCCGCCGAGCCCGGTCACCGCCAGGCGGCGGTATCGCTGGCGCACCTGCTGCGCGAGTCGGGGCGGCATCAGGCGGCCGGCGAGGCGATGCTGCTGGCGTGGCGCGACGAGGCGCCGCTGCGCGATGACGCGCTGGCGACGATCGCCTTCCTGCGCGAGTGCGGCCTGGCCGCGCGCGCCTTCGAGGTGGCCGCAAAGGCGCTGAAGGCGCATCCGGGCGACGCGCCGCTGCATGCGCGGATGGGCGAGCTGGCTCTGGAGCTGGGTCGCTTCGAGCAGGCCCGCGCGCATCTGCGCGCCAGTCTCGACGTCGACGCCGCGCAGCCCGGGTTGTGGGTCCGGTTGGCGACGGCGCATCGCTTCCAGCGGCGCGACGAGGGCGATGCCATGCGCATCGCCGCCTTCGCGGCACGGCGCGGAACCACCGACATGGCGGGCATCGCCGCGCATTTCGCGCTGGGCAAGATCGAATCCGACCTCGGCGATCTCGCGGCCGCCGTGCGCACGCTGCGCGCCGGCAACGCCGCGCTGCGTGCGCGACTGGGCTGGTCGCGCGCCGGATGGCAGGCCTTCGTCGACCGCCAGTGCAGGCTGCCATCGCCCGAACCGGCGGCGACGCCGCCGGAGCGCGGCTTCGTGCCGGTGCTGATCGTCGGCCTGCCGCGCTCGGGTACCACGCTGGCGGCGACCCTGCTTGCGCGGCATCCGGCGGTGCGCGGGCGCGGCGAGTTGAACTGGCTGGCGCAGCTGGCCACCCATATCGATGGCGCGGGCCGCACGAGCACGGCGCTCAATCATGCGGCGGCCCTGTATGCGGCGCAGTTGCGCGGCGATGATGGTCCGGCGCGCTGCTACATTGACAAGAACCCGCTCAATTTCCGCCATCTCGGGCATGCCGTCGCCCTGCTGCCGGGCCTGCGCGTGATCCACTGTCGACGCGACCTGCGCGACACCGCGCTGTCGCTGTGGCAGCAGATGTTCGCGCACGAGGACAACACCTACGCCTACGATTTCGCCGACATCGCCGCCTACGCGGCGGGCTATCGGCAGCTGATGGATCACTGGCACGAGGTGCTGGAGGTTCCGCAGTTCGAGCTCGACTACGAGGCCCTGGTCGCCGACAGCGAGGCCACGCTGGCGCGACTGCACGCCTTTCTCGGGCTGGAGCCGGATGCGAGCGGCACGGCGCCACCGCAGTCGATCAGGACCGCCAGTGCCTGGCAGGCGCGACAGACGATTCATGCAGCCTCGATCGGTCGTTGGCGCGCCTGGGCGCCGCACCTGCCCGAACTCGAAGCTGCGATCAGCGCGCCCTGAGCGGGCACCGGGCTGCGGAAGCGATGGTCCGATTGGACATGGGCGCGGCCTCCGGTCCAACGCGCCGGCGGTTCCGGGTCGAAGCAAGGCATCCGTCCGGCCTGAACCCCGGGCATCTGGTTGTGCCGATGCGGGTCGTCTCGAGTCGGCGCGGACCGCGGGTCGTCGCACCGACTCGCGTCAGCAAGCGGACCGGTAGCGTCCGCTACCGGCCTGCTCGTTCAGCGCGGGACGACCGCCCCGCGCGGATCCGGGGGCGTGGCGCGCCGGCATCCGGAGCGTCGAGACGGCATCGATTCGAGTCGCCCGGCCTGCAGCAGGATGCGGGTTTCAAGACGGGCACGACGCCGATGAAAGGAGTCCGGGCCAGGCTCAGCGTGCGTGCCAGCACCAGTGCCAGGGCTCATACGCGATCCCGTGCGCATTGCCGCGCGGGTACGACATCCGGAAGCCGAAGTCCGCCGCGTGCTGCTGCAGCCAGGCGAATGCCGGAGAGTGCTCGAAGTCCTCTTCCAGTGGTGCGAATCCCGGCGCAGTCAGGTCGACGGCGCGGCCCGAGTGGTGCTCGCTGTATCCCGGTGCGGCGCTGACGCGCAGGATATCGTCGACCGACTGCCCGCGCGCCCGCTTGCGCTCGAGGATGTCGAGCTGGTGCTCGATGGTGCGAAACGCCGACACCACATCGATCGTGACTCGCTCCGCCGCGGACGCGCCAAGCAGGCGTCGCAGCGCCGCGGCCGCGCGCGGTGCGAGCCACTGCGGGCGGCCATGGACATCCAGTCCGATGAAGCTCAAGCGCTGCGGTTCGCGCACCGGCGGCAAACGGCGCATGTGGCCGTAGTCGGCCGGCACGCCGAGTGCACACGCCCGTCGCAGCAGCTTCGTCCGATCGGCGCTGCGCGGCGGCGGGGCAGGGTGGGGAAGGGCCATGGATCGAGTGGAGCCCGCCATCAGCCGGAGCTCAGGCCGGTGGCGGGACCAGATGCAGGCCGGCGACCGCCCCCTGTGCGTCGTAGCTGAACTGCATGCCGATCACCTGCTTGCCGAAGGTGACCGGCACGACCACGTTGCGGTAGGGCGCCGGTGCCGGCAGTTCACTGGCCGTACCATGGCCTTGGTAGGCGCCGTACTGCTTGACCAGCCCCTGCCAGATCGTTTTGAGCTCAGCCGGCGGCGCCGCCTTCTGCATGGCCGTATCGAAGCCCTTGGCCGCATCGGCCCAGCGGCCTGCCGCCATGGCGGCGACGGCTGCGGTCGCGGCCACCGGCGCGGCCGCCGTGGCCGCCATGGCGGTGGCCGATGCGGCGGCGATCACGGACTGGGTCGCCACCTTGGACGCCAGGGCGGGAGCACCCACCAGCAGCGCCGCACCGAGGCCGAGGGTGGAGATCAGCAAAGACTGTGCTTTCATGGTTTGTCCTCCGTCGAGTGACCCCTGCGGGGGCCGGAACATTCGCTCAACGCGCACGCTTGAAGAACAGGGTAACGCCAAGGTACGGCGGCTCGTTATACACGCTGACCAGTTCCCAGCCCAGGGCGCCGAGATCGCGCATTTCCTTGACCATGGGGTCTTCGTCTGGAAGCGAGCCCGGCTGCAGTCGGCCCAGCAACGTGGCCTTCCTCGTCAGCGTCAGATTGACGACTTTGTAGTCCCATACCGTCACGGTCGGCTTCCTTCTCAAAGGGGGGTCATTCACTTCCACGTTTGCGTGGCGCGCTGCCGTGCAAACGCCCGGTCTTGCGCAACGTCTCGCGCAGCACATACTCGATCTGTGCGTTGAGGCTGCGCAGCTCGTCGTCGGCCCAGCGCTGCACCGCGTTCAGCACCTCGGCATTGATGCGCAACGGGTAGGCTTTCTTGTCAGTGCTCATGCGGATCGCGGTAACGCCCCGGCTCCGGCAATGGCGCCCCGGTCACCGCCCCAGGCGCGCGCAAAGCATCCCGGGCGGAGCCCGGGCGACGCTGCCGGGACCGTGCGGAACGTCTGTCGCGAGGGCGCGCCTGGGCGATCATGCGAAAGCCTCAGCCCGAATACAGCGTGCCGGTATTGACCACCGGCTGGGTGCCGCGTTCACCGCACAGCACGACCAGCAGGTTGGAGACCATCGATGCCTTGCGCTCCTCGTCGAGCTTGACCTGGCCGCCCTGCTCCAGCCGCTGCAGGGCCATCTCGACCATGCTGACCGCGCCTTCGACGATGAGCATGCGCGCGGCGATGATGGCGCCGGCCTGCTGGCGCTGCAGCATCGCCTGGGCGATCTCCTGCGCATAGGCGAGGTGACTGATGCGCGCCTCGACCACCTGCACGCCGGCCTTGCCCAGCCGGGTCTGGATCTCGTCGCGCAGGTGTGTGTTGATCACCTCGCCGTGGCTGCGCAGCGAGGGCTTGCTGTCGTCGTGGGCGTCGTAGGGATAGCTCTGCGCCATCTGCCGCAGCGCGGACTCGGACTGGATCTGCACATAGTTCTCGTAGTTGTCGACCTGGAACACCGCCTCGTAGGTATCGATCACCTGCCAGACCACTACGGCGGCGATCTCGATCGGATTGCCGTCGAAATCGTTGACCTTGAGCTTGGACGACTCGAAGTTGCGCACGCGCAGGCTCAAGGACCGCTTGGCGTAGAAGGGGTTGGTCCAGCGCAGTCCCTCGTCGCGCGCGGTGCCGGCGTAGCGGCCGAACAGCTGCAGCACCTGGCCCTGGTTGGGCTGCACCTGGAAGAAGCCCTTGTTGAGGAACATCCAGAGCGCGAACAGCACCACCGCCGTGATGCCGGCCGCGGCATCCTGGCGGTTGAGTCCGTCGAAGAACAGCGCGGCGATTCCGAGCAGGGCCAGCAGCGAAACCAGCAGCATCGGAATGCCCGACAGCGAAAGTCCCTTGCGTTCGTTCATGGCGGATACCCGGGTCGTGAAGGACATTTGCGAAAGCAAGATATCATAAAGATATCACGCTGACGTAAACGCCGGATTCCGGGCTTGCCGGAGAATCCGCCCATCCCCGGCGGCGGCCCGGCGCGAGCGGACGTCTCCCGTCAGGACTTGCCGTAGCGCTGTTCGTACTGGCCGCCGCTGAAGCCGAGACCGATGCGGCCATCGTCGGACCACGCCAGCGGATGCCGCAACACGGCGGGGTGTTCGCGGATCAGCAGGGTCCATTCGGGATCACTGGCGGGACGGCGGCGTGCCGGCAGCAGGCGCTGCCAGGCCGACCCGCCGCGATCCACCAGTGCCTCCCAGCCGCCCGCGGCGGCAGCCCAGGCAAGCAGGGTGCCGACATCCGGGCGCACGGCGGCGAGATCGACAAAGTCACACTCGTGCCCAAAGCGCTGCAGCCAGCGTTGCGCCTTGCCGCAGGTATCGCAGGCGACAAGTCCGTACAGGGTCAGGCGCACGCGCTCAGCCTCCGAAACGCTCGGCGAAGGTCTTGTCGCTGAAGCCGACGCTGACCCTGCCGTCGCGGACCACGACCGGCCGCTTGACCAGGGTCGGAAAGGCCTCGATCAGCGCGAGCCATTCGGCATCGCTCGACGCCGCCTTCTGTGCATCGCTGAGACCGCGCCAGGTGGTGCTGGCGCGGTTGACCAGCTTTCCCCAGCCGAGCGCCTGTGCCCAGGTCCTGAGCGTGGCTGGCGGAATCGGATGGTCGCGATAATCCGTGAAGCGGAATTCGATCGCGCGCGCGCCCAGCCAGTCGCGGGCCTTGGCGCAGGTGCCGCAACGTTCCAGTCCGTAAAGTTCGGTGATCATGGCCGTGTCTTGGGTGGTACCGCGATGCACCGCAGACGGCGCGTTCTCAATCGCCGCGCAGCAATTCGTTGATGGCGGTCTTGGCGCGGGTCCTGGCATCCACGCGCTTGACGATCACCGCCGCGTACAGGCTGTGGCTGCCGTCGGTCGCGGGCAGGCTGCCTGCGACCACCACGCTGCCGGCGGGCACGCGACCGTGACTCACCGCGCCGCTGGCGCGGTCGTAGATGCGCGTGGACTGGCCGAGAAACACGCCCATGCCGATCACGCTGCCACGTTCGACGATCACGCCCTCGACGACTTCCGAACGCGCGCCAATGAAGCAGTCGTCCTCGATGATCGTGGGCGCGGCCTGCAGCGGCTCCAGCACGCCGCCGATGCCGACGCCGCCGGACAGGTGCACGCGTGCGCCGATCTGCGCGCAGGAGCCGACCGTGGCCCAGGTGTCGACCATCGTCCCCGGCCCGACATGGGCGCCGATGTTGACGTAGCTCGGCATCAGCACCGCGTCGCGACCGATGTGCGCACCGCGGCGGACCAGTGCCCCCGGCACCACGCGCGCGCCGAGGTCGCGAAACACCGCTTCGCCGGCGCCGGCGAAGCGCAGCGGAACCTTGTCGAACGCCGCCATCGCGCCGCCCTCCATGAGGGCGCCGGAGTTGATGCGGAAATAGAGCAGCACCGCCATCTTCAGCCACTCGTGCACATGCCATGCGCCCTCGCCCTCGGGCGCGGCGACCCGCAGTTCGCCGCGTTCGAGCCCGTCGAGCACACGCTCCACCGCAGGGCGGACCTCGTCGGCCAGCTGCCGCGGGCTGAGTGCGTCGCGCTGCTGCCACGCGTTGCGGATCAGGGCTTCAGTCGTGGGCATGGCTCGGACTCGGGGCGGCGGAAGGATCAAGGCGCTCATGCAACGCCGCGTTCAATGCCCGCTGCAGGGCGGCATCGAGCGCGCGATCGGCGGCATCGGTGAGTTCGAAGAAGTCCTCCGCGCGCTCACCGAACGTCGCGATGCGGGCATCATGCACGCGGACACCGGCGACGCGGAAGGCCTGGGCGACGTCAGCCAGCAGGCCCGGCCGATCGGTACACACCAGCGCCAGCTGCGTGCGCCCGCCGGCGGTGGCGTTGAACTCGATGCGCGGTGCGCGCTGGAAATGGCGCAACCGCCGCTGCGGCGCGTGCCGTGGCGCGCGTACCCGCAGCGGATCGGCGAGCGCGGCCAGCAGCCGCCGGCGCAGCTCCTCGGCGCGCTCCGCAGTCGCCGCCGCCTGCGTATCACGGTCGAGCAGCAGAAAGCTGTCGAGCGCCAGCCCATCGCGGGTGCCGAGCACGCGGGCTTCCTGGACGCCGAAGCGCAGGCGTTCGAAGGTGGCGGTGATCGCCGCGAACAGGCCGTCGCGATCGGGCGCGCAGACGAAGGCCTCGCTGGCGCCGCGCACCGAATGCGGCAGGACCGCCACCACCGGCAGCGAGCCGCCGGCGTGCAGCAGCGCCTGGGTCTGCCAGGCGATCTGCGCCGGCCGCTGGCGCAGAAAACTCGCCGCCGGCCACTGCGCCCAGATGCCGGCAACGGCTGCATCGGCAGCGCCCGCCGCGGTCAGAAGCCTGAGCGCCCGGGCCTTCGCATCGCGCGTGCTGGCGTCAGCGTCAACCGGTACCGATGCCTCGCCCTGCAATCGCTCGCGCGCGGCGAGATAGAGATCGGCCAGCAGGCGGTCCTTCCAGGCGTTCCACAGCTTGGGGCTGGTGCCAATGATGTCGGCGACGGTCAGCAGGTAGAGCTCGTCGAGGCGCTCGGCGTTGCCGACCTGCGTGGCGAATCGGCGCACCACGTCGGGGTCGCTGATGTCCTGGCGCTGCGCGGTGACGCTCAGCAGCAGGTGATGGCGTACCAACCAGGCGACGCGCTCGATCTCGCTGCCGGGCAGCCCCAAGCGCGCACCGAAGGCGCGTGCCTCGTCGGCGCCGAGCTCGCTGTGATCGCCGCCGCGACCCTTGGCGATGTCGTGGAACAGCGCCGCGAGCAGCAGCAGATCGGCACGCTCCAGCCGGGCGAAACGCTCGCAGGCCAGCGGAAACTCGGCATGCGCGCCCGGATCGGCAAAGCGCGCGAGTTGACGCAGCACCCGCAGCGTGTGCTCATCCACGGTATAGACGTGGAACAGGTCGTACTGCATGCGTCCGGCGACGCGCGCGAACGCCGGCAGCAGTGCGCCGAGCACGCGCTGGCGGTTCATCTCGATCAGTGCCGGCACGGCGGCTGCTCCATTCCCCAGCAGGGCGCGGAATGCCGCCAGCGTGCCGGAATGCCCGGCCAGTGCGGCGCCGTGAATCGCCAGCGCGCGCTGCACGGCGCGCATGGCGTCCGCGCTGCAGCCGTCGATGTCCTGGTGTCGGGCTGCGGCCGCGAACAAGCGCACCAGTGCCGATGGATCGCGTTCGAACAGCGCCGGATCGCATGATTCGATGCGCGTGCCGCGGCGCTGGAACTCGGCATCCAGCGGCTGCGCGGGCGGCAGCGGATGCAGGCGCTCGTCCATGCGCTCGATGATCTGCGCGCCCAGCCGCTCGATGCTGCCGGCGGCGCGATAGTAGGCTTGCATGAACTGCTCGACGGCGAGGTTTCCCGCATGCTCCTCGCGGAAGCCGAGGCGCTCCGCCAACGCGCGCTGATGATCGAACAGCAGACGCTCCTCGGCGCGCCCAGCGGCGAGGTGCAGCGCGGTGCGGTCGCGGCGCAGGACCGCTTCGGCGGCTTCCAGCGCGGCGCCTTCGGCCGGATCGAGCAGGCCCGCCGCGATCAGCGCGGAAAAGTCCGGCGCGCCGGCGAGACGGGCGCCCAGCCAGCGCAGCAGATCCAGCGTGCGCAGCCCGCCGGGGCCATCCTTCAGATCGGGCTCGAGGTTCTGCACCGTGTCGCCGCGGCGTGCATGGCGGTCGGCCTGCTCGGCGCGCTTGGCGGCGAGAAAGGTCGCGGGCGGCCACAGGGCAGGATCGTCGCGCAGGGCCTGCAGGGTGGCATCGAGGCCCGCGTCGCCGGCGATGCGCCGCGCATCCAGCAGGCTGGTGTACACACTGACATCGGTGGCGGCCAGCGCCCGGCACCGGGCCGGATCGCGCAACGCATGGCCGGGCTTGAGGCCGATGTCCCACAGGCAGGCGATCAACGCCTCGATGCCGCGCGCATGCGGTGCGACAACATCGCCGGCCAGCGCCAGCAGATCGACGTCGGAGCAGGGGAACAGCAGGCCGCGGCCAAAGCCGCCGACCGCATACAGCGCCAGCGAGGCAGGCTCGCCGAGACAGGCGGTCCACGCGTGCGCGACCACCTGTTCGACCAGCCGGGCGCGGCGTGCCGCCAAGGCCGTGGCATCGGCGCCATGATCGAAGCAGGCCGCCAGGTCGCGCGCGTCATCCGTCAGCAGCTGGCGCAGGGCGAGACGCGCCTGCGCCGAGACGCCCGAGCGCGGAACCGCGGCCGGCAGGCGCGGCAGCGGCGGCGCGCGTGCCGCAGGGTCCATCGCCGTCAGGCCGCGTCGGGCCAGGGCGTGAGGATCTCGAAGCCGGTCTCGGTGACCGCCACGGTATGTTCCCACTGCGCCGAGAGCGAGTGGTCCTTGGTGACCACGGTCCAGCCGTCGGGCAGCAGGCGCGTGTGCGGCTTGCCGGCGTTGATCATCGGCTCGACCGTGAACACCATGCCCTTCTCGATGCGCAGGCCGGTGCCGGGCTTGCCGTAGTGCAGCACCTGCGGATCCTCGTGATAGACGCGGCCGATACCGTGGCCGCAGTATTCGCGCACGACCGAGAACCCGGCGCCCTCGGCGTGCTTCTGGATGGCATGGCCGATATCCCCCAGGGTCGCGCCCGGGCGCACTTCGGCGATACCCAGCATCATCGCCTCGTAGGCAGTGTCCATCAGCCGGCGCGCCAGGGTCGGCGGCTGGCCGACGCAGTACATGCGGCTGGTGTCACCGTGGAACCCGTCCTTGATCACGGTGACATCGATGTTGACGATGTCCCCATCGCGCAGCGTCTTGCCCGGGCTGGGAATCCCGTGGCAGATGACGTGATTGACCGAGGTGCACAGGGTCTTGGGGAAGCCGCGATAGCCGACGTTGGCCGGTACCGCGCCCTGCACGTTGACGATGTGGTCGTGGGCGATGCGGTCGATCTCCTCGGTGGTCACGCCAGGACGCACGTGCGGGACGAGCAGCGCCAGCACCTCGGCGGCGAGGCGTCCGGCGGTGCGCATCTTCTCGATCTCTTCTGCGGTCTTGAAGGTGACGGGCATGAGCACGGTTTCCGTTGCGGCAGCTTGTCCGGACTGGGTCCGGCAGGCTATCATTTCAAGGATTTGCGAAGGCGGGGTGATGCCCGCCATCGCGAAGCACACGCGATTGTAACCGCGCCGCGGCACGATCGCGGGGGCAACCGCCCCAATCCGCACACGCATCGGCACCGTTTCCGGGGTGCCTTGCCGCCGTTCCGGTCCGCCATGCCTCGCCCCGCGAGCATGGTGCCCGGATGCCGCGGCGGGGTCGGCGACGGGGATGCGTGGAGGTCCCAACCCCCGGATCCCAGGGATCCAGCAAGGAGTTCACCATGCCTCAGGTCACCATGCGTCAGATGCTCGAAGCGGGCGTCCATTTCGGTCACCAGACCCGTTACTGGAATCCGAAGATGGCACCGTACATCTTCGGCGCACGCGGCAGGATTCACATCATCAATCTCGAGAAGACGCTGCCGCTGTTCGGCGACGCCATGAACTATCTCTCCGGCCTGGCCCAGAAGCGCGGGTCGGTGCTGTTCGTCGGCACCAAGCGTTCGGCGCGCGAGGCGATCGAGGTCGAGGCGCAGCGCTGCGGCATGCCCTACGTCTCGCAGCGCTGGCTGGGCGGCATGCTCACCAACTTCCGTACCGTCAAGCAGTCGGTGTCGCGGCTGAAGGAACTTGAGGCCGCGGAGACCGACGGCAGCTTCGACAAGCTGGTCAAGCACGAGGTGCTGGCGCGTCGTCGCGAGCGCGACAAGCTGCAGAAGTCCCTGGGTGGCATCAAGAACATGAATCGGCTCCCCGATGCCTTGTTCGTGATCGACATCGGTCACGAGAACATCGCCGTGCTGGAAGCCAAGAAGCTGGGCATTCCGGTGGTGGCGGTGGTCGACACCAATTACGACCCGGCGCTGGTGGACTACGCCATCCCGGGCAACGATGACGCCATCCGCGCCGTGCAGCTTTATGCGCGCGCCGCTGCCGATGCCGTGCTCGAGGGCAAGGCCGCTTCGCCCGCTGCCGCCCAGGGTGACGGCGACGAATTCGTCGAACTGGACGCCGAGGGCAACCCGGTCGCCAGGGATGAGGAGGGCTCGCGTCGCAAGGCGCCGCCGCGGCGCGCGCCGGGCAAGAAGGACGCTCCGCGTGGTGCACGTGCTGCCCGCGCCAGCGGCGGTGGCAGTCACAGCCGGGATGCCGCAGCTGCCGGCCCGGGCCCGAGCGCCGGTCCCGCCCCTGAAGCGAGCGAGTAGGCATCCGCATCCGGCGCGTCGCACGGCGGCGCGTCGTCACGCACGAGGATTCACGCAATGCAGATTTCCGCACCGATGGTCAAAGAGCTGCGCGAGCGTTCCGGCGCCGGCATGATGGAATGCAAGAAGGCGCTCACCGAGGTCGGCGGCGAGATGGACGCCGCGATCGAGTGGTTGCGCAAGCAGGGCCTGGCCAAGGCCGACAAGAAGGCCGGCCGCATCGCTGCCGAAGGCCGCATCGTGGTCGCTGCCGAGGACGGCCGCGCGGTTCTGGTCGAAATCAACTCCGAGACCGACTTCGTCGCCAAGGACGACCATTTCCTCGCCTTTGCCGCGGCCGTCGCCAAGGCGGCCCTGTCCAGCGACGCCGTGGATGCCGAGGCGCTGAAAGCGATCAAGCTGGCCTCCGGCGAAACCGTCGAGGAAGCACGTGCCGCGGTGATCGCCAAGGTCGGCGAGAACGTGCAGGTGCGACGCATGGCGCGCATGGAAAGCTCGAACACCGTGGCGGCTTATGTGCACGGCGGGCGCATTGGCGTGCTGGTCGAACTCAAGGGCGGCAGCGAAGAGCTGGCGCGTGGCGTGGCCATGCATGTGGCCGCCATGAACCCCCCGTATAACAAGGCCGCTGACGTACCGGCGGCGTTCGTCGCCAAGGAGAAGGAAATCGAGCTGGCCAAGATGCCGGAAAAGGACAAGGCCAAGCCGGCCGCGATCCTCGAGAAGATCATCTCCGGCAAGATCGCCAAGATCGTCAACGAGAACACGCTTTACGGCCAGCCCTATGTCCTCAACACCGAGCAGACCGTCGAGGCGGCGATGAAGGCCGCCGGTGCCGAGGTGATCGGATTCCAGCGGCTTGCAGTCGGCGACGGCATCGAGAAAAAGGAAGAGGATTTCGCCGCCGAGGTGATGAAGCAGGCCGGCTTGGCCTGAGTTCGCGGACGCCGGATCGGGAGGCCGCGCATGGGTCGCGGCCTCGTCGTTTCTGGCGGTGGCGTCGTAGGCATCGGACGACACGCCGTGCTGCATGCCGCTGACAGACAGCGGGTGGCATCAGCAGCCATGGTGCGCAGGCCACGCGCAGCGCGCCGCAGGATGCGGCAGGCAGGATGCCCCGCCGCGCGAGGTTCGTCGGGCCGCACGGGGTTGCGGCCCGATTCCGTTCCGGACCCGAGTCCATGGCCGCGCGCGCCGCGTCCGGAGCTCAGAGTTGGCGGACGACACGAAAGCCGACGCGCGCGCTGCGGGTCGTCGCCGGGGCATCGATGCGATAGGCCGAACGGTCCTGCTCCGGCGAGCTGGCCCAGGAGCCGCCGCGCACGACATGCTGCGCGCAACCCGGATTGATCCAGGCAGTCCCATCGCGTGGTGCCCGCACGTAGTTGTCGTGCCAGCAATCCGCGGTCCATTCCGAGACGTTGCCGTCGATGTCGTACAGCCCGAACGGGTTGGGCAGGAAATGCATCACCGGTGCCGGCCCCCAGTAACCGTCGCCGTAACCCTTGAAGGCATTGGCCCAGGAACGGCCAGTCGGCGAGTGGTCGCGCGAACCGGCCAGATTCTCGACCACCCGGGCGGGGCTTGCGTTGCCCCACCAGTAGGCCGTGCTGGTGCCGCCGCGCATCGCGTATTCGTACTCGGCTTCGCTGGGCAGTCGATAGATCTTGCCGGTGACCTGCGAGAGCCAGTGCACGTAGGCCTCGGCGTCGTTCCAGGACACGTTGATCACGGGCAGATCGGGGGCTGCGGGTCGGCCCTGGTAATCGTCGCGCCAGCCGGCCTGCGCGTCGTCATGCATGCGTCCGCTCGCATCGTCGTAGATGTTGGCGCCGCCCAGGCGCTCGGAATCGGTGACATAGCCGGTCGCACGCACGAACTGGCGGAACTGGCCCACGGTGATCTCGCTGCGGCTGAGCGCGAAACCGGTGGCGAAGCGGACCACGTGCTGGGGTGCTTCGGCGCTTCGGAATCCGCTGCTGCCGTCGCGTGCGCCCATCTCGAAGCTGCCGGCGGGGATCACCACCATCGCCGGCGCACTGCCGGAGGTGTCGAGGAAGTTGTCGGCGAACAGCTGCCCCGGTTTGTAGCTGGCGTACAAGCGCGCGTCGCGCAGGCGCCGGGCGAGATCGCCCAGCCCCGGCGCATCCGCACTGATGGACTGCGCCTGCTGCGCCAGCCGCTGGGCCAGCGCCGGATCGCCGGCATCGATCGCCGAATTGGCCCGTGTCAGCAGCGTCTGCGCCCGCTGCTGGCGCAGCCCCTCGATCTGGCCCTGCACGTTCTGCAGCTGCTGCGTGCCGGGAAGGATCGCCGCAGCCTGTGCCAGAACGCTGCCAGCGGTGGCGAAATCATCCTGCGCCACTGCGGAAAGCGCGCGGTCCAGCAGGCCGCGCTGGATCCGTTCGAGGCCGCGGCGCGCCACGCTGTTCTGCGGATCGATCCCAAGCACCTGGCGGTACAGGTCGAGCGCGCTGCTGCCGGCGGGCGTG
>JAJYDI010000014.1 GCA_021777635.1 Pseudomonadota bacterium | reverse complement strand
CTGGTCGCCACCCACGACCTGTTTCTGATCAAGCGCATGCGCAAGCGCGTGATCGTGCTGGATCATGGACGGATGGTGGACGATGTCGCCGCCGCGGAGGTCGTGTGAGCAGGCGTCGCGCGCGTCGCGGTGATCCGGTGCCGGCAGCGACGCTGTCGGTGCGCGGGCGCATCGCCGCCTGGCGCGGGCAGCATGCGTGGAGCCTGCATGCCAGCCTGCAGCGGCTTGCGGCGCATCCGATCGGCACCGCGCTCACGCTGACGGTGATGGGTCTTGCGTTGGCGCTGCCGCTGGCCTTCTACCTGGCACTGGGCAATCTGCAGCGATTCGGCGCCGCGCTCGGCGAGAGTCAGGCGATCAGCGTGTTTCTCAAGCCCGACCTCGGCGCGGCGGGGGTGGCGGGGCTGGCCGCGGATCTGCGCGGCCGCACGGACGTCGCCGCGGTGGCCCTGCGCACGCCGCAGCAGGGGTTGGCCGAGCTGTCGGCGATGCAAGGTTTCGGTCCGGGGCTGGCGATGCTGGCCGACAATCCCCTGCCGTACGTGCTGGTGGTGACGCCGCGCGCGGGTCTGGACGCGCGCGCCGGCCAGGCATTGGTCGCCGCCCTGCGCGCGCTGCCGGCGGCGGATCGGGTGCAGGACAACAGTGCCTGGCGCGGTCGTCTGGATGCGCTGCTGGCGTTGGGTCGGCGCGCGGTGCTGCTGCTGGGCGCCCTGCTGGCGCTGGCGGCGCTGCTGGTGGTGGGCAACAGCGTTCGTCAGGATATCCGGGCGCATGCCGAGGAAGTGGCGGTGTTGCGGCTGGTCGGTGCCAGCTCCGGATTCGTGCGGCGACCGTACCTGTATGCGGGCATCTGCTACGGTTTCGGCAGCGGGGTGGTGGCGGTCGCGTTGGTGCTGCTGCTGGAGTTGGCCCTGGCCGGTCCGGCCGCCATGCTGGCGACTGCGTGGGGCGGGGGGTTGCGTTTCGCCGGCGTCGCGCCGAGCCTGTTGCTGGCCGTGCCGTTCGCCGCTGCCGTGCTGGGCTGGCTGGGTGCGCGCATCGCCGGTGCGCGCCATCTGGCCGCGGCCGAGCCGCATTGAGTCGCGAGGGTCCGATGGAATCCAGCATCAGCCGCCACATCGCCAGTGACCATCCGCGCGTGCTGGTGGTGGACGGATCGAAAGTCGTGCGGCGCCTGATCGAGCAGGTGCTGCATGCCGAGCTGAGCGGTGTCAGCGTGATCGGTTGCGGCAGCGGCGCCGAGGCGCGCGCCGCACTGGAGCAGGCGCCGGTGGATTTCGTCACGACTGCGCTGCGGCTTCCGGACATGGACGGGCTGGATCTGGCGCGCAGCGTGCGCATGCACGCGCCGCAGGCCTATGTGCCGATCGTGGTGGTTTCGGGCGACGTCAACGAACGCCTGCAGGCACGTGCGCTGGGCGAGGACGTCACCGACTATTTCGACAAGTCGCTCGGCTTCGGGGCCCTGGCCGAGTTCATCCGCGGCTATGTGCAGCCGCAGGGGCAGGCGAGCGGCGAGGTGCTGTACGTCGAGGACAGCCGCGTGGTCGCGCTGGCCACCCGGCGAATGCTCGAGAAGCACGGGCTGACGGTGCAGCACGTGGTCAGTGTCGAAGACGCGCTGGTCCTGCTCGACGCCGCCAAGGCGGCCGGCAGCGTGGGCGCCGACGTGGTGCTGACCGACGTCAACCTGAAGGGCGAGCTGACCGGCGGCGATCTGCTGGCGCGCATCCGCAGCGACTACGGCTATGGCAAGGGCCGGCTGCCGGTTCTGGTGATGACCGGCGACGACAATCCGCGCAACCAGGCGGTGCTGCTGCGCGCCGGGGCCAACGATCTGGTGCAGAAACCGATCGAGGAACGGCTGCTGGTCACCAAGCTGCTGTTCCAGTTGCGCGTCGGCCGCCATCTGCGCGAGCACGCCGGGACGTGAGCGATTCGCGGCTGCGCCTCGAGTCGAGCTGGAAGGCCGCACTCGGCGATTACTTCGATCGCCCCGACATGCAGGCTCTGGCTTCATTTCTGCGTGCCGAGAAGGCCGCCGGCAAGCGCATCTATCCGCCCGGTGCGGAGATCTTTGCCGCGCTCGATGCCACGCCGCTGCCGGCGGTGAAGACGGTGATCCTGGGCCAGGACCCCTATCACGGCCCCGGGCAGGCGCACGGACTTTGCTTTTCGGTGCGGCCCGGCGTGCCAGTGCCGCCGTCGCTGGCCAACATCTTCGCCGAGATCGAGCGCGATCTCGGCATCGCGCGTCCCGACCACGGCTGCCTGACGTCGTGGGCGCAGCGCGGCGTGCTGTTGCTCAACGCCGTGCTGACGGTGGAGGACGGTCGTGCCGGTGCGCACCAGGGCAAAGGTTGGGAAGGCTTCACCGATGCCGTCGTCGATGCTCTCAACCGGCGTCGCGAAGGCGTGGTGTTCCTGCTCTGGGGCAGTTACGCCCAGGCCAAGGGCCGCCTGATCGACCCGCGTCGCCATGCGGTGCTCAAGGCACCCCATCCCTCGCCGCTGTCGGCCCACCGGGGCTTCATCGGTTGCGGGCATTTCTCGGCCTGTAACCGCTATCTGGATCAGCAAGGCGCGGCGCCGATCGACTGGTCGCTGCCGCCGCGGAGTGCGCTCACGTCTTGTTGACAAGCTTCCTGTACTATATAGTTCAAGTATTGGCCTCGGGAACCCCGGGCCGCCTTAGCACTCCAATAGGTCGAGTGCTAAAATGAACTGAATCGCAGGAGGTCCGCGCATGTCGCAAGCCCTGATTCCCGCCACTTTCCCCGCTCTGAGCGCGATGGGCAGCATCGATGCCTACATCGGCGCGGTGTACCGCATTCCGGTGCTCAGCGCCGAGGAAGAGCATGCACTCGCCGTGCGCTACCAGAGCGACGCCGATCTCGAGGCGGCCAAGAAGCTGGTGCTCTCCCACCTGCGTTTCGTGGTGCACGTGGCCCGCGGCTATTCCGGCTACGGCCTGCAGCTGGCCGATCTGGTGCAGGAAGGCAACATCGGCCTGATGAAGGCGGTCAAGCGCTTCGATCCCGAGCAGGGCGTGCGTCTGGTCAGCTTCGCCGTGCACTGGATTCGCGCCGAGATGCATGAGTTCATCCTGCGCAACTGGCGCATCGTCAAGGTCGCCACCACCAAGGCGCAGCGCAAGCTGTTTTTCAATCTGCGCAAGTCGAAAAAGCGCCTGGGCTGGATGAATGCCGAGGAGGTGCGCACGGTGGCCAGGGACCTGGGTGTACCGGTGGCCACGGTGCTGGAGATGGAGTCGCGGCTGAGCGGCCGCGATGTCGCATTCGACGCCCCCGATGATGCCGACGAGGACGCCAGGCCCTCGCCGGTGGCGTATCTGGTCGATCATTCCGCCGACCCGTACGCCACGGTGGCCGAAGCCGATCAGGACGACCGCGACCACGACAGCCTGCACACGGCCATCGAACGTCTCGACGAACGCTCGCGCGACATCATCCAGCGGCGCTGGCTCAATGAGCCCAAGGCCACGTTGCAGGAGCTGGCCGACGAGTATGGCGTCTCGGCCGAGCGCATTCGCCAGGTCGAGGCCAACGCGATGAAGAAGATGCGTGCGCTGTTCGCCGCCTGACCCGGCTTTTCACGAGCAACCCCCAGCGACGGCCTCCCTTGCGGAGGCCGTCGGCTTTGGTGGCATCGCTTCCGGGCCAGGGAGGCATCACGTCGCGACAGGCGTTGTGCCTGAGCATGCCATTACGACACGGTTACGGTTCGGATAATTCGACTTAACGATAAAGCAACAGTCATGGAACGGCCTTACGTTAGGCCCCTGAGTCGTCGACCGAGACGTGGATCCCGATGATCCCGGCCTGCACACCCATCGCCCTGCCGCGGATGCCCGCGCGCGGGCGCGTGGCGGTGCATGCCGTGGTGCGCATCGCGCCGCCGCTGCGGGCGACCGCCCGGCCGTGGCCAACGCCATCGGGAGCGAGGCGACGCACGGGTCGAGCCACCGCAGTCCGGTCGCGGGGCCGGGCCTGCGAGGGGCTGCTCTACCCGGATGTGCGGATGTCGCTGGCCATGACCACAAGTCAGGACGAACGCGTGCGAGTGCATTTGCGTGGATCAGTTTGACCTGAAAACCCGATACAGCGCCGGTTCCGATTTCTTCAACTTCAGGAGGGATTTATGCGATTGATGAAACTGTCCCCGCTTTTCTGCGCCATGGCCGCGGCCGGTGCGGTGGCCATGCTGCCAGCCAGCGCGTTCGGTCAAAACGCGCCTGCGCAAGACGGCAGCACGAGCAAGGCCAAGCATGTACAGAAGCTCTCCGAGATCCAGGTCATCGCCCGCGAGCTGACGATCACGAGGATTCCGATGAACTCGGCGTTCAGTTCATCGATCATCGGGCCTTCCGCCATCCGCTTCGCCTCACCGATGCTGAGCGTCCAGAGCCTGCTGGAACGCACGCCCTCGATCAACGTGCGCACACCGGCGGCGAACAGCGTACGCACCAACATCACCTTCCGCTCCTTCAGCAGCGGCCAGTTTTCCGAGACCTTCGACGGCGTGCCGATCAACGACCCCTTCAACGGCGGCACGACCAACTCGGCCTCCACGCGCAACAACATCCCGCTGACGCTGAACGACATCAACAGCGTCAACATCTACCGCGGCATCAACAACCCGGCAGTCACCTCCTACAACTCGCTGGGCGGCACCATCGCTTTCGAGCCGCGCGATCCGAGCGCGACCCCGAACGCGTCGGTCACCATGGGCGGTGGCAGCTTCAGCACCTGGTTCGAGGGACTGACCGCCAACACCGGCGCGATCGGCGGCGTGCGCAACATGGTCAGCATCAACCACAACAGCAGCAGCGGCTGGCAGGCCAATTCCGGCAACCGCAACACGAATCTCTACTACGCCGGCGTGTTGCCCTATGACGAGGGCGATGGCGAGCTCTACGCCTATGCCATCTACAACATCAACAAGGGCTTCACGCCGCACACCGTGCCGCTGCCGCTGATCCAGCAGTACGGCTACCGCTACGGCTGGCCGCTGGACTGGACCAACAGCTACAACAAGGACCACGGCGGCACCTACATCCTGGGTGACCGCATGCGGGTCAACCATCTGCTGTCGTTCAACGCCCGGGTGTATGCGCGCAATATTGATTACAACCGCGTGTCGTACGCCAATCCGAACTTCATCCAGAGTGCGACCCAGCCCTACTTCATTCCCAACACACCGGGCGATTACTCATTCTGGCTGCCCAATCCCAGCTATGACCCGGCGGCGACCTTCGGCAGCAATCTCGCCGGCAACGCCTACCACACCTACCTGTACAGCACTCAGCAGTACGGGTTCATGCCGCATTTCACCCTGAATCTTCCCGACAATCAGGTCAAATTCGGCGGCGACTGGTCGCACACCAAGCTGCATTCGTCCGAGTACTGGTATGGCGCCAATCCGATGCCGCTGGTGACCGGCTACAACAACGCCTGGGATGAGCACGATTCGCGCACCCTGGGATCGGCCTTCGTGCAGGACCGGATCAGCCTGTTCGACGGTGCGTTGCAGGTGACGCCCGGCCTCAAGTACCTGATGGCGCGCACCTCCGACTTCGACAATATCGGCTTCTTCTATCCGATCAGCGGCACGGTCTCGGATTCCGAGCACTACACCTCGCCGACGATCGGACTGAACTGGCGTCCGGTGCGGCATGTCAGCCTGTATGCCGCCTGGGGCAAGACTGCCAAGTTCCCCGGCATCGCGTCCTATTACAACAATGTCGGTCAGACGAATTCAGGCGGCCAGACCGTGGTGGTGCCGATCCACGTCACGCCGGAGTACGTGCGTGACATCGAGGCCGGCGCGCGCTACGAGGCGCACGGCTTCCAGGGTGCGCTCAACGTCTATCGCGAGAACTTCGCCAACACCTTCATCCAGGTCACCGACCCCACATCGGGACTGACGACCACCTCCAACGGCGGCAGTTCACGCTACGAGGGCATCGAGCTCGACCTGCAGGACAGCGTTGTCACCTCGTATGGCGCGTTCAGCATCTTCGGCAATATCGCGGAGAACCGGGCCAATTTCACCTCGAGCTTCACCGTGGCCAATGCCGCGGGTGCCGCAGCGTTGGCCGGACAAAGCGTGGTCGCGGGGCAGCCGCTGGCCGGTGTGCCCAAGCATCTGGCCAATCTCGGCCTCGGCTGGAAATGGCGGACCTGGCGCGCGAGCCTGAGCGAGCATTATTCCGGCTCGCAGTACGTCAACGAGTACAACGCCGGCGTGCCCACGGCCGAGACCATTCCGAGTTATGCGGTGATGAATTTCACCCTGCGCGACACGCTGCACATCGGCAACGGCATGCTCAAGGACGTGCAACTCGCCCTGCATGTCGACAATGTGTTCGACCGTCACTACTACACGTTCGGCTACGGCGATACGACCTACGCAGGCAACCCGTTCGTGCGGGCAATCTACGAGGAGCCGCGGGCCTACTTCGGCTCGGCGACGATCGATTTCTGATCCCGCCGCCACGGCGCCGGCCGGCCCTTGCACGGGCCGGCCGGAACCGCGCCTGACTGCCGGGTCCGGGCCGATGGGGCGATGCTCCTGCGTTTAGCCGTCTAGACGAATCAGAGAGTCGCAGGCTGGGCCGCAAGCCCGGTCTGCGGGCAGGTGCCGCGCATCGGGCGACCGTCGCAACCTCACGCCGCCGGACTTCCGCGGCAGCCGGTTCACGACGCGTGCAGCGGCAGTTCGATCAGCACCTCGAGTCCGCCGCCTTCGGCGTTGCGCGCGGCGATGCGTCCGCCGGCGCGCGTGATCGCGCGGCGCGCGATGGCAAGCCCGATGCCGCTGCCGTCGCTGCCTTGCTGGCGCGCGTCGGCGGTGCGGAAGAACGGCTCGAAGAGGCGCGGCAGATCGGCCTCGGCGACGCCGGGGCCGCGATCGCGGATGCGCAATCGCGCACGACTGCCGTCGTCCTCGCGTTGCAGCATGACATCGATCACGCTGGCCTCGGGCGCATGGCGCACGGCGTTGCGCAGCACGTTCTCGATGGCGCTGGCCAGCAGATCCAGCTCGGCGCGGATCGGCAGCATGCCGGTCCGCTGCAGGCGGATCTCGATGCGCCGCGGCGTCGCCTCGAAGCGGGCATCGGCCACCCGTGAGTCGACCAGGGCCGCCAGGTCGCCGTTCTCCACCGGCCCGCGCGTGCCGCTTTCCAGCCGGGACAGATCCAACGCCTGCGCGATCAGGCGATTCATGCGCTCGACCTCGCGGCCGATGCGCTCGTGGGCACTCTCGATCTCCTCGCTGCTGCCGCCGCGGCCGAGCTCCAGCGCCACGCGCAGGCGCGCCAGCGGCGAGCGCAACTCATGGGCGACGTCACCGATCAGGCGCCGATGGTCGAGGATCAGCCGGCCGATATGGTCGGCCATATCGTCGAATTCGCGTGCCAGGGCCACCAGTTCGCGCGAGCGGCCGGTGCGCAGGGTGCCGACGCGCGCATCCAGATCGCCGTCGGCGAAGCGGCGCGCGCGGTCGCGGATCTGCGCCAGCGGCAGCGCGACATAGCGTGCCAGTAGCAGGCTGACCAGCATGCTGGCCAGCAGTGCCGCGCTGGCCAGCACGGTGCGAAACAGCAGCCGATGCGGTGGCGGATGCGGTGCCGGCGGTGGCCCCCAGCGCACGGTGACGGTGTACGGTGCCTGGTCCGCGGCCAGTACATGCCGCGTCGCGATGATCTCACGCTCGCGCTGCCAGTTCGATGCCGGCAGCGGCATGGCGGGCGCATCGCGACCCGGCCGGATGCTGACGCGCAGCGGTCCGCTGCTGCGCACCCGCGCCCAGCGTTGCGCCTGCACCAGCGGGTGCTGGCTGAGCTGGCGCATCGCCTCGTTGGCGACATCATCGACCACGGCATGCTGCCATTCGGGCGGCGCCGGCGCTTGCGCCCGGTCCCGTTCGATCAGCAGCGAGGTGACGCCGATGCTGGCGGCGATCATCGCCACCAGCGCCACCCAGAACAGTGCCATCACGCGCCAGTACAGGCTGCCCATGTCAGTCGTCCGTGCGCCGGAACATGTAGCCGCCGCCGTGAATGGTGGCGATGCGCGACTGGCCGTCGGCACCGTTGCCGAGTTTGCGGCGCAGCCGCGAGATGTGCACGTCGATGCTGCGGTCGAAGGGCGTCAGGGCACGGCCGAGCGCGCTCTCGGCGAGGATCCCCTTGTCCACCCCGCGGCCGGCTTCGCGCATCAGCACCGCCAGCAGGTTGAACTCGGACGTCGTCAGCGCCAGCGTCTGGCCATCGAGCATCGCGGTGCGCGAGCCGATGCGCAGTTCGACCGGACCGATGCGCATGTCGGTAAAACGCGCCGTTTCGTTCTCGTCGCGCTGCGCGCGGCGCAGCACCGCACGGATGCGCGCGGCCAGTTCGTGCGGGTTGCAGGGCTTGGTCAGGTAGTCGTCGGCGCCGATCTCGAGGCCGAGGATGCGATCGACGTCATCGCCCAGCGCGGTCAGCATCAGCACCGGCAAGGTGGTGCTGCGACGCAGCTCGCGCAGCACCTCCAGCCCGGAACGTAGCGGCATCATGATGTCGAGCACCAGCGCGTCGTAGCGCTCGCTGAGCACGCGCCGCAGCACGGCATCGCCGTCGTGCACCTGCTCGACGCTGAAACCCTCGCGTACCAGAAACCGCGCCAGCAGTTCGCCCAGTTCGCGGTCATCGTCGGCCAGCAGGATGCGTGCGTGGGCCATGCGGGGGTTGCTCCGGGTCGGCACGGTGGAACGGGTCACGCCATGGTGCCGCGCGCGCCGCGGCAGCGCCAGCGCATGCGCGGTCGCCGTCGTCGTCGCAGCGCGCGCAGGCTCGGTCGGCGTGACCGCGCCGGGTCGGCATCGAGGCGCGCCGTGGTGCGAGCGATGCCTCCTGGCCGTTGCAGCGCACGCCGGTTTGGTCCGTGCTGCGGCGCCGTCCGGCTCGTCGCAGCGCGCACGGGGATGGGCTCAGCGCCGCATCGGCATCCTCGGCGCCGGCAGCGCCGCGACCGCTTTCAGGTTTTCATCCAGCGCCTGGCGCAGGGTCTGGATTGCGGCACCGGCATCGCGTGGGGCCAGCTCGGCGCGCGCCAGTCGCGAATAGGCGAAGTTGCGCAGCAGCGGATCCTGGCTGCGGGCGAGCACGCCGCGATACAGGCCGACGACCGCCTCGACGTGGCCCTGCGCGCGGTACAGATGTTCCAGCGCGAGCATGTCGCGGATCGCGGCGCCGCGCGGGCCCATCATCATCATCATCATCCGGTCGTGCATGCCGCGGCGCATGCCGTGGTGCATGCCGCCGTGGTCGGAGCCATGCATCCAGGCTTGCGCGGGCGGCGGCGTCACGCCCGATGCCGGCGGTTCGGCAGCGCCGGCGACCACCAGGCCCAGCGCCAGCGCCAGGCCACCGAACGCGGGGATTGCAAGGGGGTGCTTCATCATCGATCTCCGTGGGAAAGGGGTGTCGCCGACGCGCGCGGGACCAGGGGCGGGGCATCGGCGCAGCAGCGTCGACGACGTCATCATCGTGGACCGCGGATGCCGCCGCGGGTGGCGCGTGGCGTATCCGCATGTAACGGCGGGTAACACCGCGGTCGCGCGCCGATCCGGGCTTGCCCGGCGGCCGTCATCGTGTAACGTGGAATGGTCGCGCGAACCCGGACTCGCCATGCCTGGCCCCCTGCATTTCGTCATCGATTTCGACAGCACCCTGGTGCAGGTCGAAACCCTCGATCTGCTGGCCGAACTGGCCTTGCGCGACGCGCCCGGCGCCGCCGAGACCCGCGCGCGCATCCGCGAACTGACCGATGCGGCGATGGAGGGGCGGCTGGCGTTTCGCGACGCGCTGGCGCAGCGCCTGGACCTGCTGCGCGCGCACCGCGACATTCTGCCGCAGGTCGCGCAGCGCCTGCTGCAGGCGATCACGCCATCGTTTGCGCGCAACCGCGCCTTTCTGGCCGCCCATGCACCGCGGATCCACATCGTCAGCAGCGGCTTTCGCGAGCTGATCGTGCCGGTGGCCGAAAGCCTCGGCCTGCGCGCGGATCACGTCCACGCCAACGCGCTCACGTTCGATGCCGCGGGTCGCATCGACGGCTGCGACTGGAGCAACCCGCTCAGTGCCGACGGCGGCAAGGTGCATGCGGTCGCGGCGTTGCATCTCGACGGCGAGGTGGTCGCGGTCGGCGACGGCATCGGCGATTACGAGCTGCTGGCCGCCGGTGTGGCGCAGCGCTTTTACGCGTTCAGCGAAAACGTGCAGCGCGCCGCGGTGCTGGTCTGCGCCGGCGCGCGTTCGGCTCCCAGCTTCGACGAGGTGCTGTACGACTGCGGCCTGCGCGGTGCGGTGTCGTATCCCAAGAACCGGCTCAAGGTGCTGCTGCTGGAGAATGTCCACGCCGAGGCGGTGGCCGCGTTCGAGCGCGAGGGCTACGCGGTGGAGATCCACGCCGGCGCGCTCGACGAGGCGGCACTGGCCGCGCGCATCGGCGACGTCGCCATCCTCGGTCTGCGCTCCAAGACCCAGCTCAGCGCGAACGTGCTGGCCGAGGCCAGGCGCCTGCTCGCGGTCGGCGCGTTCTGCATCGGCACCAACCAGATCGACCTGGCCGGTTGCCAGCGCCGCGGCGTGGCGGCCTTCAACGCGCCCTACAGCAACACGCGGTCGGTGGTCGAGCTGGCGCTGGCCGAGATCATCCTGATGATGCGCAACCTGCCGGCCAAGCTGCGCCAGATGGACGCCGGCATCTGGGACAAGTCCGCCAGCGGCGCGCACGAGGTGCGCGGCAAGCGGCTGGGCATCGTCGGCTACGGCAATATCGGCATGCAGCTCTCCGTGCTGGCCGAAGCGGTCGGTATGCAGGTGTGCTTTTACGACCTGGCCGAGCGGCTGGCGCTGGGCACCGCGCGCAAATGCGCCACGCTGGAGGAGCTGCTGACGCAGTCCGATGTGGTCAGCGTCCACGTCGACGGGCGCAAGCAGAACCGCAACCTGATCGGAGCCGCCGAGTTCGCGCGCATGCAGCCCGGCGCGCTGTTTCTCAACCTCAGCCGCGGCCATGTGGTCGATCTCCACGCGCTGCAGTCAGCGCTGGCCGGCGGCCACCTGCGCGGCGCCGCGCTGGACGTGTTCCCCGCCGAGCCGGCCGCCAACGGCGATGCCTTCGAGCACCCGCTGCGCGCGTTGCCCAACGTGCTGCTGACGCCGCACATCGGCGGCAGCACGCTGGAGGCGCAGCAGGACATCGGCCGCTTCGTCAGCGGTCGCATCATCGACTACGTCAACACCGGCAGCAGCGAGGGCAGCGTCAATCTGCCGGGGCTGAAGCTGCCGCCGCAGTCCGGTGCGCACCGGCTGATGCATCTGCACGAGAACGTGCCGGGCATCCTCGCCCGCATCAACCAGGCGCTGGCCGAGCATGGCGCCAACATCCTCGGCCAGTACCTCAAGACCGACGAGCGCCTGGGCTACGTGATCACCGACATCGACAGCCGGTATTCGGCTGCGCTGACCCGCGCCATCCGCTCCATCCCGCACACGCTGCGCTTTCGCGTGCTGTATTGACAGAATCGAACTTGGTCACTCAGAGCAGCGCGCAAGGTCAGCCGGCTTTGTCACCCTGAGCCGCGCGAAGGGTCTTGCGCACGATCACGTTCCAGTTTTCGGGACGTCTGTCGCGCAAAAGATCCTTCGTGCTTCGCCCTCAGGACGACAACGCAGTTGTCACCCTTAGCGCAGCGAAGGGTCTGGTGGTGCGCGGCGACGCGCAAGCGTGGGGGTGTTCGGCCATGGCCAGATGCTTCGGGCTGTGCCCTCAGCACGACCAACGGAAGTCCCCAAGGGACGACCGACGCGACCGAAGGAAGTCCCTTTTCGGGGCGACCGAAGGAAGTCCAGCGGAGAAGTCCCCAAGGGATGACAACGAAAGGCATGACGACGACCCACAAAAAAACGGGCAGCCCGCAGGCCGCCCGTCATCGTGAGTTGCAGCCACTCTGCGGCGAGTCTCAGCTGGGGCCGCCCGGCGGTGGTGGCGGTGGCGGAAGATTGCCGCTCTCCAACACGCTCTGCTTGCCGTTGGTATCGTAGTCGGTCAGGTTCGACACCGTACCGGAGCTGTTGTTGCGGTTGAGACTGGTGACGACCAGGTTGGGGAAGTACGAGGTCACGGTCAGGCGCCACTTGCCGGTCGGGGTGCCGAGTGCTCCGCTCAGGCCCTTGGCGGTGTTGCCGTTCTGCAGGTCGCTGGAGGTCAGCTGGATCGACTGGCCGGCGCCGAGATTGAAGCTGACCGGGCCGACGCCCGGATTGCCGGCATCGTCGATGCCGGTAATCGTGACTTGGCCACCGGCCGGGCCGGTATTGCTGATGCGCAGGAAGCTCTGCTGGGTCGTATTGCCGGCCGGGTTGAAGGTGTACACGTGCACCACCGGGCCGTTGTACTGCAACGGTTGCAGCGGGCAATTCGGCAAGGTGTCGGTGACGCCGTTGCGCGTGTAGCTGGTCGTCATCGTTAGCGGCGTGGCCTGAATCGGGATCAGGTTGTTGGTAGGCACATAAAAATACACATAATCATAGAAGTTGCTGGCATTGAAATTATAATACGAGGATGGAAATGGCTGGTAATGGACGGTCAGTGTCTGGTTGTTGTTGGTGAAAGCGCTGGTGGTCGTGCTTGACGTGTAGTATTTGGTGAAATACAAGCCGGCAAAGGCATTGGGTTGATTGAATGCCGCGAACGATCCCTGGATGACAGTGGTTACCGTGTCACTGGGCTGCGTCGTGAAATAGCCAAAAGCCGGCAGTGGATAATATACAAAGTATCCCGGCCAAAATTCATTGTAGTCCAGCTCGCCAATATTGCCATAGAGGGCGAAATAGGTGCGGCTGGGATGTTGGCTGTTCTGGCCCACGTCAATCCGCTCTTGCGGATAGAAAGGAGCACCGCAGTAGGCTTGGAACGGCTGCCCGGAAAAGAGCACGGGCTGGGTGACAGGATTGAGGATGGCGGTGGCGCTGACCGGATCGTAGAACTGGTAGTTCTCGCTGACGGTCTGGCCGAGAGTTTGCAGCGCGGCCAGATTCTTCAGAGCATGGCCGCTGGTCGCATTCAACTCGGTATTGCCGGAATTGACGTAGACCAGGATGCCGTTGGTGATGCCGGGGACCGGACTGGAGCTGGGTGGATTGAAGGAGACGACGACGTAGTTGCTGCCGCTGCCGCCGGCGCCGAGGGTGGCGGTCCAGCCGGAGGGCAGGGAGGGCCCGGCGGTGAAGGTCGGTGTGGTGGAGAAGGTGGCGCTGCCCGAGAGGGTGATGCGCAGGGCAAAGCCGGTGGTGCGGCCGATGATGTTGTCGCTGGGATCGATGCTGATGGCGATCTGCGGGGTGATGCCGATCGCGGTGCTGTTGCCGGCGATGTCGAAGTTGGCCACGCCCTCGGGGAGCGTGCCGGTATAGGTGATGCTGACGGCGGAAGCGGCGGTGGCAAAACCGAGGCCGGCCAAGACGGCCGCAGTGAGTGCGGCGCGGTGCAGGTTCAACACGGATATTCCCCTTTTTTGAGGATTGCATCACAACATAATTCACACCTTGGTTACAAGTCGGCCACGGCATGGCCATGGGGCTTTGTCGCTGGGCGCAGCGAAGGGTCTGGTGGTGCGCCGCGATGCGCGAGCGCGTGGTGTCCGGCCATTCCCAGATGCTTCGGGCTGCGCCCTCAGCACGACCACCGCGACCGAAGGAAGTCCAGCGGAGAAGTCCCCAAGGGATGACAACGAAGGGCATGACTACGAGGCCAAAAAAACGGGCGGCCCGGAGGCCGCCCGTCGTGTTGCAGTGCGGGGCGCGGGCGATCAGTTGCCGTTGTCGCCGTTGTTGCCCCACGTGTTCTGCTTGCCGTTGACGTCGTAGTTGGTGAGGTTCGACACCGTGCCCGAGGTGTTGTTGCGGTTGAGGCTGGTGACGACCAGGTTGGGGAAGTAGCTGGTCACGGTCAGGCGCCACTTGCCGGCTGGGGCGCCCAGCGCACCGGTGAGGCCCTTGGCGGCATTGCCATTCTGCAGATCGTCGGCGGTGAGCTGGATCGATTGGCCGGCGCCGAGATTGAAGCTGACCGGGCCGACGCCCGGATTGCCGGCATCGTCGATGCCGGTGATCGTGACCTGGCCGCCGGCGGGGCCGGTATCGCTGATGCGCAGGAAGCTCTGCTGGGTGGTGTTGCCGGCCGGATTGAAGGTGTAGACCTTGACCACCGGACCGTTGTACTGCATCGGCTGCAGATTGCAGGCGGCCAGGGGTGCAGTGATGCTGTTACGGGTGAACGTGGACTGCACGGCGATCGTGGTGGCCTGAATCGGCACCACGTTATTGGTCGGAACGCGGAAGCACATTTCAGCCGCCCCAAAGCCGGAGAGGAAAATCTGGCTCAGGGTGTAATTGAATGTCATCGGATTGCCGCCGACAGCGATCGTGCCCAGTGGTCCTGAGCCGACGCAGCCCGGATTGTTGGTCAGCACCACCGAGGCGCCGCTTTGAGCAAACGCGCTGAACGAGCCGTTGACCGTGGTGCTGATCTGGTCGGTAGGTTGCAAGCTGAAATAGGAAAATCCAGGTGCGACCTGGAAGAAAATCGCGCCCGAGAAATACTGATTGTCGTTCAGTGCACCGATGGCACCCGAGTTCGAGAAGTACGTGCGGCTCGGATGGGAGGCATTTGCGCCGACATCGATGCGTTCAGTCGGATTAGCGTAACCGAGCTGGCAGCTGGCCACCACGGGATTACCCGATTGCAGCACGGTCTGATTGACGGGGTTGAGGATATTGGTGGTGCTGACCGGATCGAAGAACTGGTAGTTCTCAGTCACGGTCTGGCCGGACGTCTGCAGGAACGCGGCATTGGTGATCACGTGGCCGCTGGTGGGCACCGGAGTGATTTCGCTGCCGGCACCGCCGAGGATGACCAGTGGCCCGTTGGTAATGCCGGGAACCGGACTGGTACTGGGCGGGTTGAAGTTGATCACCACGAAGCTGCTGCCGGCGCCGCCGGCGCCGATCGAAGTCGTCCATCCGCCGGGCAGGGCGCCGCCGGCCGTGATGGTCGGAGTCGCGCCGAAGAGGGCGCCGCCGGCGAGCGTGACGCGCAGCGCGAAGCCGGTGGTGCGACCGATGATGTTGTCGGAGGGATCGATGTTGACGGTGATCGACGGGGTCACGCCGATCTGTGTGCTGTTGCTGGCCACGTCGAAATAGGCGATGCCTTCGGGCAGAGCCCCCGTGGGCGCCACCGTGAGCGAAACTGCCGAGGCGGTCCCGGTAAGCGCGAGGCCGGCGGCGACTGCCAGCGCGAGTGTGGTGCGGCGTGGTGATGACATGACGATCCCCTGTGCGAAATGCGCCGGTGCCCCGGCACGACGTGCTGCCCCCATGGCCGCCTGAGCGATGCTGTTGCGGCCGACGACGCGATGGTAATCCAGTCCGGGGGGGAAGGGAAATTGGGGTTCGCGATGGGAGTTTGCCGCAGGCGAGGCCTGGCGTTCACCTCCGTGCGACGGTCCGCGCAGGTCTTTCGGTTGGCCCTGACGAGTGTGTGACACTCGGCCAATGCCGGATGCTTCGGACTGCGCCCTCGGCATGACAGAGCGATGGGTGCCCTCGGCATGATCGAGCAAGCACAAAAAAACGGGCGGCCCGGAGGCCGCCCGTCGTGTTGCAGTGCGTGACGCGGACGATCAGTTGCCGTTGTCGCCGCCGTAGCTCCACAGGTTCTGCTTGCCGTTGACGTCGTAGTTGGTCAGGTTGGTCACGGTGCCCGAGTTGTTGTTGCGGTTCAGGCTGGTGACGACCAGGTTCGGGAAGTACGAGGTCACCGTCAGGCGCCACTTGCCGGTCGGGGTACCCAGCGCGCCGGTCAGGCCCTTGGAGGCATTGCCGCTCTGCAGGTCGGTCGAGGTCAGCTGGATCGACTGGCCGGCATTGAGGTTCACGCTGACCGTGCCGGCGCCCGGGTTGCCGGCGTCGTCGATGCCGGTGATGAAGACCGGACCAGCCGACGGGCCGGTATTGCTGATGCGCAGGAAGCTCTGCTGCGTGCTGTTGCCGGCCGGGTTGAAGGTGTAGACGTGAACCACCGGACCGTTGTAGTTCATCGGACGCAGCGAGCAGGCCGTGCCGTTCACGGTCAGGGCGTTGCGGGTGAAGCTGGTCTGCTGGCTGATCGAGGTCGCGGCAATCACCTGGGTGTTGCCCGACGGCACGCTGAAGCACAGGTAGGCGGACCCGCCTGAGGTGCTGCCGCCGATCGCCGACAGGTTGTAGTTGGTGAAGCTCGCCTGCGTGCCGGCGCCATTGAGCGTGCCCGCGACGGCCGAGCTGGAGCACGTGTTGCTGGTGGAGAGGAACACGGCTGCGCCAGCCTGGGCAAAGGCGCTGAAGTTGCCCGTGACCGTGGTGGTGAACTGGTCGGTCGTGGTGTTGTAGCTGAAGTAGCCGAAGCCCGTGGCCGTACCGATGCTGATCGTACCGGCATTGAAGTAGCCGATCTGGTAACCGCCAATACCGCCGTAGGCCGAGAAATAGGTGCGGCTCGCCTGGGCGCTGTTGGAGGAAACGTCGATCTTCTCCTGCGGGTAGAAGCCGACATTGGTCGGATCGCACGCGGTGGTGACCGGGTTGCCCGAAGTCAGTACCGGCTGCGAGAAGGCGTTCAGGATCGGGTTGGTGGAGACCGGATCGAAGAACTGCAAGCTCTCGGTGACCGTGACGCCCGAAGTCTGCAGGGCGGTAAGGCTGGTCAGGACATGGCCGGTGGTCGGCGCGAGCTCGGCGTCGGCCGGGTTGATGATGACGATCGGGCCATTGGTGATGCCGGGCACCGGGGCGCTGCTGGGCGGGTTGAAGTTGACCACCACAAAGTTCGAACCGGTACCACCGGCGCCGATGGTCGTCGTCCAGCCGGACGGCAGGGCCGTACCGGAGGTGACCGTCGGGGTCATGCCGAAGGTGGCGCCGTTGTTGAGCGTGATGCGCAGCGCGAAGCCGGTGGTGCGGCCGATGATGTTGTCGGACGGGTCGATGTTGACCGTGATGCCCGGGGTGACGGCGATGCCGACGTTGGTGGTGCCGCTGGCGATGTCAAAGAAGGCCACACCTTCGGGCAGGCCCGAGACCGGTGCGGAGATGGACGCCGCGGACGCCGCGGCCGAGACGGCCAGACCGGCGACAATCGCCAGCGTGAGCGCGGATTTACGGAAGTTCGACATGTCGAAATGACTCCTGAGTGGACTTTCGGGACGTAGCTTCGACCAGACACCTGATCCGACCGGTACCAGAAGGATCGCGGCGTTCGGCGTTCCAGCAAACGGATGGATCGGTAGGAAGGATTCTTGTGCCCGCCCCCAAATTCCATCCAGGACCACAAGCTACGCCGGCATACTAGACAGCAGTTCACGCGTCCGTCAATTGTCTTTTGGCGACGGGGTATACATTTTGCCTGCGGTTTGCCGGCGCAGGGCAGCGGGCCGGACCCGGGGTAGGCGGCGGGGTTCCTGTATTCTGCGAGGCCGCATAGACCCGCCGTTCGCCGCCGCGCATGCTCGATCGCCTGTTTCTGCACCCGCTCCGCCACCGTGGCGTGATCGCCGCGCTGACCCGCCGCGAGATCGCCAGCCGCTATCGCAGTTCGCTGTTCGGCAGCGGCTGGATGGTGATCACGCCGCTGCTGATGCTGGGCATCTATACCTTGGTGTTCGGCGTGATCTTCCGTTCACGCTGGCCCGGCGCCGAGGCGCAGGGGGTGGGCGGCTATGCGATTCACATCTACCTGGGCCTGCTGCTGATCGGCGTGCTGCAGGAAACCCTGGGTCGCGCGCCGGGACTGATCCTGGAGCAGCCCAACTATGTGAACAAGGTGGTGTTCCCGCTGGAGACGCTGCCGTGGGTCAGCCTGCTGACCGGGCTGTTCCACTTCGCGATGGGGTTTCTGCTGCTGGTCGTGTTCGGACTGCTGCTGGGCGGGGCGATCGGCTGGAACGCGCTGTGGCTGCTGCTGGTGCTGGCGCCGTTCGCGCTGTGCCTGCTGGGGTTGTCGGCGCTGTTCGCCGCGCTCGGCGTGTATCTGCGCGATCTCAAGCAGGTGATGGGATCGCTGATCACGATGCTGATGTTCCTCAGTCCGATCTTCTATGTGCGCGCACATGCGCCGCCGCTGATGCAGCATCTGATGGCGTTCAACCCGCTGACGGTGCCGGTCGAGCAGGCACGCATGGTGGTACTGGCCGATCAGGCGCCGGATTTCGTCGCGCTGGGCGAATATGCGCTGGCGGCGCTGATCGTCTATGCGCTGGGTTCAGCCGTATTTGCGAGACTGCGCCCCGGCTTCGCGGATGTACTGTGAGGATGATCGATGGAGTCGCGCTTGCTGGGTGAATTGCTGATCGAACGCGGCCTGGTCACGACCGCCGACGTGCAGCGTGCGCTGGACATGCAGGGCCGCATCGGCGGCCGCATCGGCGCGCTGCTGATGCGCGTGGGTGCGGTGTCGGAGGACAGCCTGCTCGACGTGCTGGGCGCGCAGCTGGAGCTGCCGCTGCTGGGCCGCGACCTGGCGCTGCCCGACGAAGGCGCGATCCGCGACGGCGCGCTGGCCAACGGCATCAGCGTGGACTGGATGCTCGACCAGCAGGCGCTGCTGTGGGAGGACGCCGAGGGCATCTGGTGGTGCGCGGCGCGCGATGCGCAGACGCCGGCGCTGGCGGAATCGCTGCGCTTTCTGCTGGGCGCGCGCGCGCCGCGGTATTGTCTGATACGCGCGCAGGATCTGGAGCGCAGCCTCGATGCGCTGGCGCGCCTGCACGAGGGCAGCCGCGGCGACGGTGACGGTGACGTGCGCCATCTGCGCGAGATGGCCGAGGAAGCACCGGTGGTGGAGCTGGTCAACAACCTGATGGCGCAGGCGGTCGAGCAGCGCGCCTCGGACATCCACTACGAACCGGACGAAAAACAGTTCGCGGTGCGCTTTCGCATCGACGGCGTGCTGTACAGCCGGTTGCAGTTGCCGCGCGACCGTTTCAACGCGGTGGCGTCGCGGCTGAAGCTGATCTCGGGCATGGACATCGCCGAGCGCCGGCTGCCGCAGGACGGCCGCATGAGCACGCGTGTCAGCGGCAAGGATATGGACATCCGCGTGTCGGCGCTGCCCGGCGTGCACGGCGAATCCATCGTCATGCGCCTGCTGCCCAAGGAGCGCCGCGACCTGCGCCTGGACCGCCTGGGCATGCTGCCCGACCACCTCGAACTCATGCAGGCGTGGACGCGCGAGGCGCACGGCATCGTGCTGGTCACCGGGCCGACGGGTTCCGGCAAGTCCACCACGCTGTACGCGGCACTGGCGGCGGCCAACGACGGCCTGAAGAAGATGATCACC
>JAJYDI010000130.1 GCA_021777635.1 Pseudomonadota bacterium | reverse complement strand
GGCGGCCGAGGAACAACCCAATGAAGCGCATGCTGATCAACGCAACTCAGCGTGAAGAGTTGCGTGTGGCCATCGTCGATGGCCAGACCCTGTTCGATCTCGACATCGAGATCCCCTCCAAGGAACAGAAGAAATCCAACATCTACAAGGGCCGCATCACCCGCGTCGAGCCCTCCCTGGAAGCCTGCTTCGTCGAGTACGGCGGTGAGCGCCACGGCTTCCTGCCGCTGAAGGAGATCACCCGCGAGTACTTCCTGCCGGGTGTCGACCCGCACAAGGCCGGCATCCGCGACCTGCTCAAGGAAGGCCAGGAGCTGATCGTCCAGGTCGAGAAGGAGGAGCGCGGCACCAAGGGTGCGGCGCTGACCACTTTCATCAGCCTCGCCGGCCGCTACATGGTGCTGATGCCCAACAACCCTCAGGCGGGAGGGGTGTCGCGGCGTATCGAGGGCGAGGATCGCCAGGCGCTGAAGGAGGCGATGGAGCACCTCAGCCTGCCCGAGGAGATGGGCCTGATCGTGCGCACCGCCGGCCTCGGCCGCGACGCCGAGGAACTGCAATGGGACCTCGATTACCTGCTGCAGCTGTGGAAGGCGATCGCCGAGGCGGCCGTCGGCAAGCCGGCACCGTTCCTGATCTACCAGGAATCGCGGCTGATCATCCGCGCCCTGCGCGACTACCTGCGCAACGACATCGGCGAGATCCTGATCGACCATGAGGATCTGTATCAGGAAGCGCGCGAATTCGTGCAGCAGGTGATGCCCAACAACCTGCGCAAGCTCAAGCTCTACAGCGATACCACGCCGCTGTTCTCGCGCTTCCAGATCGAGACCCAGATCGACAACGCCTTCGCCCGCACGGTGCGCCTGCCGGCCGGCGGCGCGATCGTGATCGACCAGACCGAGGCGTTGACCGCGATCGACATCAACTCGGCACGCGCCACCAAGGGCAGCGACATCGAGGAAACGGCGTTCAACACCAACTGCGAAGCAGCGGTCGAGATCGCGCGTCAGCTGCGCATCCGCGATGCCGGCGGCCTGATCGTGATCGATTTCATCGACATGGACAGCCCCAAGCACCAGCGCGAGGTCGAGGAAACACTCAAGGAAGCACTCAAGCTCGACCGTGCGCGCGTGCAAGTCGGCCGCATCTCGCGCTTCGGCCTGCTGGAGATGTCGCGCCAGCGCCTGCGTCCTTCACTGGACGAGTCCACCCAGATCGTCTGCCCGCGCTGCGACGGTCACGGCCGTATCCGCGGCGTCGAGTCGCTGTCGTTGTCGGCGCTGCGCCTGGCCGAAGAGCACGCCATGAAGGAGCACACCGGCCAGGTCCTGCTGCTGGCACCGCCGGATGTCGCCAACTTCCTGCTCAACGAAAAGCGCGCCAGCGTGGTCGAGATGGAGCTGCGCCACAAGGTGCACGTGGTGATCGTCGCCGATCCCAAGCTGCAGACCCCGCACCTCGAGATCAGCCGCATCCGCGAAAGCGAGATGGGCGAGCACGCCAAGCCCAGTTACGAGCGCATGACCGTCGCCGCGCCGACGGCGCTGCCGAAGGTCGGGCAGATCGACGTGCAGGGCGAAGAGCCGGCCGTGTCGGGTGTCATACCTGCCACTCCGGCGCCATCACGCCCTGACGCGGAGCCTGTTGCCACGCGTGCACCGGTCGCGCGCGCCGCGCCGGTGCCGGCGGCAGCTGCGACATCCGCCGCGCCCGGCGGCCTGCTCAAGCGCCTGTTCGGCTGGTTCGGTGGCAATGCGACGGTGACGCCGGCCGCACCGCGTGCGGTGCCGCGCCCGCCGCGCCCGGCACGCGAGGAGCGTCCGGCACCACGCCCGTCACGCGACGAGCGACGGCCCGCGGGCTCCGCAAGGGCCCAACCCGCGCGCGCCGGCAAACCCGGCGGCGAGCGCGGCAGCGAACGCACACGCGGCGTCACTGCCACGCCGCTGCCGCAGGCCAGACCACGCGCGGAACCGGCGCCGCCTCGCGAACCCCGTGGCGAGCGACCGGCCCCAGCAGCACGATCCGCGCAGCCAGCCGCACGGGCACCGGCCGCCGGCACGGAATCGAAACCGGTGACGGCGGCCGAGCCGGCGATCCAATCCGGCACCACCCCGGTACCCGCCGGCAGCGACGTGCGCCCCGATGCCGCCGGTGAGAGCGCTCGCGCGCGTCGCCGCGGCCGCCGCGGCGGCCGTCGCCGCCGCCGCCATGAGGAAGGCAATGCGGCCGCACCCGAGAGCGGCACCCTTCCGGCGAGCACGCACGACTTCGACGACGAGGAAGGTGATGCGATGCCGTCGGCAAGCGCTGCGGCCAGTCCCGCACCCACTGCCCGCCCCGCCACCGCCAACCTGCCGCGGCCGGAAGCCGAAGTGGCGCCCGCGGCTGCGGCCGCAGCGCCCCCGCGCGCCCTGTCGCCGCCCGCCACGGCCACGATGGCCCCGGCGCACACCGTGCCTGCGGCGACCCCGATTCCAACGCCTCGTGAGGCCGTCCCCGCGGCCGCCGGTTCCACCTTGCCACCCGCAGCACCAGCACCCGACGTCACGGCTCCGCCCGCAGCTCCCGCGCGGGTTGTGCCCCCGTCCACCGCGACCGCTTCCACGCCGGTGACCCCGGCGATCGCCATGCCTGCTCTGCCGGCGTCAACAGCACCCATGCCGCCGACGGCCGTCCGGCCGCTGCCGATCGTGACACCGGACCGCGAGTCATCCGCGCCACCACCGTCTGCTGCCCCGACCGGCGCTCCACCCGCCCTGCCGCCGCTGCAGCCGAGTTTGCTGCCCGCTGCACCCAGGCCGCCGGCGCCCGTGCAACCTGCAGGCTCGATGCCGTCGTCACCCGCGGCCCCCGCGACGGGGACCGACGCGGATCACGCGACCGGCGACAGCGACGGCACGCCGCATCCGTGATCCCGCGGGACCCGCGCCGCCCGGCGGCGCGGGTCCGCGCTCAGCCGGCAGCGGCGCAGAGACGGGCCAGGTCCTCGTAACCGCTGAAATGCGCCGTGGCGCCGCAGCCTGGACAAGCGGCGTCGCGCGGCAGCCGAAGCTCGCGAAAGCACATGGCCAACGCGTCGAACAGCAACAGGCGCCCGACCAGCGGCGTGCCGATGCCCAGCAGCAACTTGAGTGCCTCGGTCGCCTGCAGCAGGCCGATCACGCCGGGCAGTACGCCGAGCACGCCGGCCTCGGCGCAATTGGGTGCATCTGCTGCAGCGGGCGGCTCGGGAAACAGGCAGCGATAGCAGGGCGAGCCGGCGCGCCGCGGGTCGAATACACTGACTTGGCCGCTGAAGCGCTCAACCGCGCCATACACCAGTGGCAAGCGCAGCCGCAGGCTGGCCGCCGCCAGCAGATAGCGCGTCGGAAAATTGTCGGCGCCGTCGATCACCACATCGTGTCCGCCCAGCAACACCTCGACGTTGTCCGCCTGCACGCGCGCCGCGTGCGTCACGACCTGGACCCTGGGATTGAGGGCCGCCAGCGTCATGCGCGCCGATTCGACCTTGGATAGCCCCACGCGGGCATCGGTGTGCAGCACCTGCCGATGCAGATTGGAACGCTCGACGCGATCGTCATCAATCAGCGTCAGCGTGCCGACACCGGCGGCGGCGAGGTACAGCGCCGCCGGCGCACCCAGGCCGCCGGCGCCGACCAGAGCCACACGTGCCGCGGCGAGGCGCGCCTGTCCCGCGCCACCGATCTCGGGCAGGCACAGCTGCCGCGCGTAACGATCCTGGGCGTCGGCATCGAGCCCGCCGGCCTGCACCGGCAGCCCGGCGGCCAGCCAGCCCACGTAGCCACCCGCGACCGAGGCAATCCGCTGGCACCCCCGCGCACGCAGGTCCTGCGCCGCCCGCAACGAACGCGGTCCGCTCAGGCAGATCAGCAGGATCTCGCGCCCGGGCGGGGCCAGCTCGGCGATCGCCAGCGGCGACTGCGCGCTGGGCATGCCGATGGCGCCCTCGGGGCTTCCGGCCGCGCGCTCCCCGTCGGTGCGCACGTCGATCAGCAGCGCACCAGCCAGCTGTCGACGCCGTGCCTCGACCACATCGACCTGCGGAATGGG
>JAJYDI010000129.1 GCA_021777635.1 Pseudomonadota bacterium | reverse complement strand
CGATCTGAGCGTCTGCGCCGTCGTCACAGCGCCCAAGCAGTTCGCGCCGACGTTGGTCCCGCGCAACACCCCGCTGGACAACCTCGCGGCCTGGAAGCAGGCGTGGATGGTCGCCGGCGCCGCGCTGCACGAATGGTCGCTGCCGCCCGACAAGCGGCGCTACGTGGTGCCGCACGCGCTGAGCTTCTACAGCGTCGACATCCCGCCACCGGACTGGGCGCAGGGCGCGCCACTCGCGGTGATCGGCGACCACCGCTTCTACACCGTCAACTGAGCATCGCCGGCGCCCTCGCCGCGGCGCCCGGCCGTCAGTGTTCGCCGCGCCAGCGCGGATAGACCTCGCCGTTGCGGATCACCACCGCATCGCCCGGCCGCACGTTCGGATAGGGCCGCTGGATCAGGCTGACGTCGCGACCATCGCTCATGCGCATCCAGATGCGCCATGCCGCCACCTGGTTGCCGTTGCGCCGCGCCAGCGCGTTGCCCACCGCGCCGCCGGCCACGGCACCGACGATCGTCGTCGCGGCTCGGCCGTCGCCATGACCGAGCTGGTTGCCGAGGGCGCCGCCGATGACGGCGCCGAGGATGGTCCCCAGCGTCGTGTCGTTGCGCTCCACGTAAACCTGCTCCACGCGCTGGACGACGGCGCAGTTGCCGCAAACGCGCGGGCCGTTGGGCGCGGCGGCGTAGCCGCCGTAGCCGTTGCGATACGGCTGCTGCGCACAGCCGGCAAGGCCGGCACCGAGAGCGGCGGCCAGCAGCACCCCACCGATCGAACGCCATTGCATGCTCACGATCCCCTCCTCCCGGCTTGGTGACGGACGCGTGCGGAGGCACCGTGCCCCCGGCGACGCGCCCGCGCGAATGGGCCGATTGCAGCAGCGCCCGGCTGAATGACCGCTTAGAGCCTGCCGTTGCCGCTATCGTCTGCCCATGCACGCCCTCATCGACAGCCATTGCCACCTTGACGCGACCGCGTTCGACGCCGACCGCGCCGCCGTGATCGAGCGCGCGCGCGCCGCCGGCATCGTTGCACAAGTCATCCCCGGCGTCGCCCCGACCGGCTGGGCATCGCTGCGCGGCTTGTGCAAGCACGGCCGCGGCCTGCATCCCGCCTACGGCCTGCATCCGCTCTACCTGGTGGACGATGACGCCACCCCCTCGCTCGAAGCACTGGAGCGCTGGCTGGACGCGGAGGCCGACGCCGTCGCCGTCGGCGAGTGCGGACTCGATTTCGCCGAGCCATCCGGGGATACGCGCCGCCAGCAGGCATTCCTCGAGGGGCAACTCGACCTCGCCAGCCGCCGCGGACTGCCCGTCATCCTGCACGCGCGGCGCGCCCTCGACCCGGTGCTGGCGGCATTGCGCCGCCGCGGCGGGCTGCACGGCGTCGTGCACAGCTTTTCCGGCAGCCTCCAGCAGGCCCGCCAGCTGTGGGACCTCGGCTTCCTGCTCGGCATCGGCGGGCCGGTGACCTACCCGCGGGCGCAGCGGCTGCGCGGCATCGTCGCCGCCATGCCCCGGGAATTCCTGCTGCTGGAGACCGACAGTCCGGACCAGCCCGACTGCGACTGGCGCGGCCGCCGCAACGAGCCCGCGCGACTGGCGCGGATCCTCGCCGACGTCGCAGCCTTGCGTGGCGAGGATCCCGGGCATCTGGCCGCAGCCACGACCGCCAATGCCCGGCGCCTGTTCGCCCTGCCGGATGGCCCCTGACGCAGGGTTGACATCGGCGCGCCCCGGCGCGAGCATTTAGTTCATTGATGGAATGTACGTTGGTGAACCATGTCCTTGCTTGAGGAATTCGCCGCGATGCAGGGGGGCGTCCAGCGCCTCGCCGCCCAGTGCGGCGCATTGCCCGTCGATGAGATCATGCTCGTCCGCAAGCTCAAGCACATCGGCACGTCGATCTCGTCGCGCCTCGAGTCCATCCTCGAGCCGCACGGCCTGGCCGAAGCCGATTTCATCGCGCTGGTGCAGCTGCTCGGCAGCCCCGGCCACAGTGCCTCGCCGGGCGAACTGTGCGGCCTGACCGCCCAGCGGCCGACCAACATGACCCGGATCGCCGATGCCCTCGTCGCCCGGGGCTTCGCGACGCGCACCGCCGACACGCACGACCGCCGCCGGGTCCTGCTGCGCATCACGGCCCGCGGCGAGCGCCTCGCGCGGACGCTGCTGCCGCAACTGGCGGGCGAGGTGCACGGCATCCTTTCCGGTCTGGGCGCAACCCAGCAGCGCCAGCTCGATCGCATCCTGCTCAAACTGGCCCGCACGCTCGATTCCCGCCGCGAGGAGCCCATCCCATGATCCGTGCCGTATCCCGGCGCCGCCTGCGCGGCCTGCTGGTGGCGAGCCTCGCCGCAGTCCTCGCCGGCTGTGCGGGGCTACCCCCGGCGTTGCCCCCGCCCCCTGCCCTCGCCACGCACGCTCCCCTCGGCGGCGTTCCCGTCGCCCGCCAGGCCCGATGGCCCGTAGATGCCTGGTGGCGGTCATTCGGCGATCCCCAGCTCGACACGCTGATCCAGCGCGCGCTTGCCGCCTCGCCCAACCTTGCCGCCGCCCGCGCGCGCGTCCGCGCAGCGGAGTCGCTGGCCGGCATCGCCCGGGCCGCGGCACAGCCGCAGGTCGGTCTCCATGCCGACGCGACGCGCCAGCGCATGAGCGAGAACGGACTCATCCCGCCGCGGTTCCTGGGTTTCACCTGGTACACGCAGACCGACCTCGCCGCGCAGCTGGCCTACACGTTCGATTTCTGGGGCCGGGAGCGCGCCGCACTCGCTGCACGGATCGATGAGGCGCGCGCGGCGCAAGCCGAAGCGCGCTCGGTGCGCAACGGGCTCGCCAGCGCCATCGCCAGCACCTACTTTGCATGGGAAGGCGGGCGCGCGCAGCTCGTCGACGCCACGCGGCTCGTGCAACTGGCCCGACGGCAGGCCGCGCTCGATGCCGCGCGCGTCCACCAGGGCCTGGCGCCCGAGGACCTGGCGACGCAGGCGCGACTGGAGGTCGACCAGGCCGAGGCCCGCCGGGTGGCACTCGAAGGTGCATCGCGCGCCCAGTACGCCGTACTGGCCGCCCTGTCCGGGGTCTCGCCGGCCCGCCTGCGCCTGCAGGTGCGGCCGTTGCCCCATCCAGCGGCGGGGCTGCCCGCCGACGCGCGCCTGGACCTGCTGGGGCACCGCCCGGATCTCGCCGCGCTGCGCTGGCAGGTCGAGGCCATGGGCCAGGACGTGCGTGCGGCCCGCGCCGATTTCCTGCCGAACCTCAGCCTCGAGGCCATGGCCGGTTTCTCCAGCATCCATGCCAGCAAGACGCTGGCACTCGGCAGCCGCGTATTCGGCGTGGCCCCCGCGCTGAATTTGCCGCTCTTCGACGCCGGCCTGCTCAAGGCCCGTTACGGCGTCAGCCTCGCCCAGCTCGATGCGGCAGCGGCCCAGTTCAACCAGGCGGTCCTCGATGCTAGCCGCGAGGTCGCCGTCGCCGTGCTCGACTTCGACCGCCTTCGCCAGCAGCGGCGCGTGCAGATGGGCATCCTGCACGCGAGCGAGCAACTCGCGCGGCAAGCCGACGCGCGCCTGCGCCAGGGACTGACCGACGCTTCGCCGGCGCTCGCGGCCCGTGCCGGCGAGCTGGCCCAGCATGCAGCGCTGGCCGCACTCGAGGCCCAGCAGCTCGGCGCGCAGGTTGCCTTGATCCAGGCGCTCGGCGGCGGTTTCACGGCCGCACCACCGCCCGCCGAAGCCACGACCCCGCCCCGCGCCACCCCCGCCCCGCAGCACGCACCGGAACCACGACCATGAGCGACACACCCGCCTCCGCCCCGCCATCCGAGGAACGCCAGGCGACGCCGCCCGGCAAGCGCCGCGCGCTCCTCGCCGGCCTTGCCAGCGTATTCATCGTCGCCGGCCTGGTCTGGCTGTTGCTCTGGCACTTCGTATTCTCGCTGCGCGTGAGCACGGATGACGCCTATGTCCATGGCGACCAGGTCAACGTGGCGGCCGCCGTGCCCGGCACCATCGTCGCCATCCGCGCCGACGACACGCAACTCGTGCGCGCCGGCCAGCCACTCGTCGAACTGGACCGGACCGATGCCGAGCTCCAGCTCGCCAGCGCCCGCCACGCCCTGCAG
>JAJYDI010000128.1 GCA_021777635.1 Pseudomonadota bacterium | reverse complement strand
CGGCGAGCGCGGCTTCGGCTACGACCCGGTTTTCTTCGATCCGCAACGGGGCTGCAGCGCGGCCGAGCTCGATCCCGCGCTGAAAAACCGCATCAGCCACCGCGGCCAGGCGCTGGCGGCACTGCGCGAACAGCTCGGCGCAGGCACCGCCGACCTACCGAGGCGGCAGTGAACTCGTCCGCACCGGGTTCACTCGCGACGCCAGACCCGGCACGCGCCGATCGCCGCACGCCGCTCGCGATTCCACCGCTGTCGCTCTACGTCCACCTGCCTTGGTGCGTGCGCAAATGCCCGTACTGCGATTTCAATTCGCACGCGCTGCGCGGTGTCGCGCCGGAGGCCGAGTACGCGAAAGCCGTGCTAGCCGATCTCGATGCCGATCTGCGAACACATGCAGCGGCACTCTCCGACCGTCCGCTGGTCAGCGTGTTCTTTGGCGGCGGCACGCCCAGCTTGTTCTCGCCGGATCGGATCGCAGCCATCCTTGCCGGCGTCGCTGCGCGGCTGCCGCTAGCGGCAGATGCCGAGATCACGCTGGAGACCAATCCGGGCGCTGTCGAGCACGGCCGCTTCGACGGCTACCGCGCCGCCGGCGTCAACCGCCTGTCGTTCGGCGTGCAGAGCTTTGACGATCGGAAACTCGCCGCGCTGGGCCGCATACACTCGGCCGCCGAGGCCGAGCGCGCAATCAGGGAGGCGCAGGACGCTGGCTGCGCCAACCTCAACCTCGACCTGATGTATGCGCTGCCGGAACAGACGCTCGACGGCGCACTGGCCGATCTCGAACGGGCGCTCACGCTTGCGCCCACGCATGTCTCGCACTATCAGCTGACGCTGGAGCCCAACACGCTCTTCGCCGCGCATCCTCCGCAGCTGCCCGACGACGACGACGCATTCGCCATGCAGGAGGCCTGCCAGGCACGGCTGGCAGCGGCAGGCTACGCGCAGTATGAAGTTTCGGCCTATGCACTGCCCGATCGGCGCGCCGAACACAACCTTAATTACTGGACCTTCGGCGACTATCTTGGCATCGGCGCCGGCGCGCACGGCAAGATCACGAATGCCGCGACCGGCGCCATCCTGCGCAGTACCAAGCTCAAGGTGCCCGAGCGCTATCTTGCGCGTGCCGCAAGCGACAGCGGGTTCGGCAGCATGCACGCGGTAGCCGCGGATGAGCGCGCATTCGAGTTCATGCTCAACGCGCTTCGGCTGGTCGACGGCGTGCCGCTGACGCTGTTTACGCAACGCACAGGCCTCAGCGCAGCCTCCATTGAGGCGCCGCTGGCAGTGGCACGGCGCCGGGGCTGGCTGAGCGACGATCCGGCGACGCTGCAACCGACGCAGCTGGGCCTGCGCTTCCACAATGACCTGCTGGCGCTGTTCCTGCGTTAAGCACCGTGACCCGATGGCGTCACGTTCACGCCTTTGAGCGCAAACTGCATGCGTCCTCCTTTGGCGCCCCGCCACGCTTGGATCGCTGACGCTCAGCTGCCCTCACTGCGCCGAGGCCTTCGAGACCGCCGCCGATCTTTCATCCGGCGATCAGAGCTACATCGAAGACTGCCCGGTCTGCTGCCAGCCGATCGTGATCGCGGTCGGGGTTGACGCATCCGGCGCAATCGAGTGCGCGCGCGCCGGGCGGGAGTGCGACTGAGTGCCTTGTGAGCTGCACCAGCGAACCGTACACTGCGCCCGCCTCAGGTGCCCCGGCCTGCAACTGCATGCCGAGGTGAAACGGGAAGCCGGTCCAATGCCGGCACTGCCCCCGCAACGGTAGGCAAGTAGAGTCGGTCCCTTTGCCACTGCGCGCTGCGCGGGAAGGCGGCCCGACGGACTCCTCGAGCGGCAAGCGAGGCGTCACTTGCGAGTCCGGAGACCGGCCCGAGGACGCCGCGACGTGGCCTTCATCCACACGTTGCGACGTGAACCAGACGTCGCGGCGGGCGATGGTCGGGCTGACGCCGCGATCGTCCGCGTCCGCTCCACCGCCTCCTGCGCCGCCTGGCCGCGGGTGAGCGACCGGAGCCTTAACCATGAACCTGAAACGCAACCTGCTGGCAACCGCCATCATCGCCAGCGTCATCACTAGCGTGCACGCGCAGAGCTATCAACAGCCCACCAGACAGCCCGAGGTGATCGTCACCGCGGCGCGCTTCCCGCAGACCAGCGCCGATACCCTCGCCGATGTAAGCGTGATCACCCGGGCCGACATCGACCGCAGCGGTGCCAGCGATTTGCTGCAGTTGCTGCGCCTGCAGGCGGGCATCGAGGTCGCCCGCGTCGGCGGGCCGGGCCAGCAGACCTCGGTGTTCCTGCGCGGCACCAATTCCAACCAGGTCCTGGTGCTGGTGGACGGTGTGCGCGTGGCTTCGGCCAACAGCGGCGCCTTTGCCTGGGAGCAACTGCCGCTGGACGCGATCGCACGGATCGAGATCGTGCGCGGTCCGCGCGCCGCGCAGTGGGGCTCGGACGCGATTGGCGGCGTGATCCAGATCTTCACCCGCAAACTCACCGGCCCGCACTTGGCTACCCGGATCGGCAGCCACGGCGACTACGCTGGCAGTGTCGGCGTGGGCGACTGGGGCGAGCACGGCGGTTACAGCGTGATCGTCGGCGCGCGCCACGTGCGCGGCGTCGCCGCGACCAATCCCTTGAACTACGCCTACAGCCCGCAAGCCGATGGCTTCAGCAACCAGAACCTGGCCGCCCGTGCGGCGTATCGCGTCGGCTCGCAGTGGCTGTCGGGTAGCGTGTTTCGCGACGATAGCAGCGTCGATTTCAACCAAGGTACCTCGCGCGTGATCGAGCAGGCCGCAGGTGTGGATCTGACCGGCCCGGTGCGCGGCGACTGGTCGCAACGCTTTAGCCTCGGCAATGACCGCGAGGACCTGCTGACCCCGGCCTACCAGAGCCTGTATCTCAGCCGCCGGCAGTCGATCGGCTGGCAGAACGTGATCGACCTCGGCGACGGCCAGCGCCTCGCGCTGGGCATTGACTGGCTGCACGAACGCGGCGTCAATCGCGACACCAGCGCCAACAGTAACGTTTATGCCGGGAGCCGCGGCAACACGGGTCTCTATGCCGGTTGGTACGGTGCGCGCGGCGCCTTCGACTGGTCGGTGGCCGGACGCCACGACCACAACAGCGTATTCGGCAACGCCGCCACTGCCTCGGTAGCGGCTGGCTGGCGCTTCAGCGACCGGGCGCGACTGACCGCGAGCTGGGGTCAGGGCTTCCGCGCGCCAAGCCTGTCGGAGGAGTTCTCGCCGGGCTATTTCGGCTACTACGCTGGCAATCCCGCGCTGCGACCGGAGCGCTCGACCAGCAGCGATGCAGGCCTGGAGCTGACACCCGCGGCGGGGCTTCGGGTCAAGCTCGACGCGTATCACACGCGAATCAGTGACCTAATTGACTTTAGCGGTGGCGCCACATACCAAGCGGTCAATATCGCACGCGCGACTATCGACGGCTTCGAATCGACGCTGGACTGGCGCGGCGCGGCCTGGGGCGTGCATGCCAATGCCACCTTACTGAACGCGCGCGATGCCAACAGCGGCCAGCGCCTGCTGCGTCGGCCCGCGCATGTCGGCAGCGTGGTGCTGACCCGCTATCTCAGCGAGCGCGTCAATGCCGGCCTCGAGCTGTACGGCTCCGGCCGCAGCCCGGACTACGGCGGCACCCTGGGCGGTTACGGCCTCGTGAATGCGCGCGTCAACTGGACCGTCAGCAGCGCACTCGCGTTGCATCTGCGCCTGGACAACCTCGCCGACCATCGCTACAGCCTGGCCTACGGCTACACCACGCCGGGGCGCTCGGCTTGGCTGACGTTGAGCTGGAGCCCGCGCTGATCCGGCGTCCGGAACGACCGGCGCGGCTCGAGATGACCGGACTTGCCGTGCAACGGCGCTGTGGAGCAGATCCTTCGAGCATCGCCCTCAGGGCGGCCAACGGAAGCCCCCCAAGGAGGGGCAGCACGGTGGTCACCTTGGGTGCGACGCGGGGTCCGGTCGGAGTCTCACCCCTCCACCCTAAGCCCCGGTCCATCCCGGCGCTGTCGAGTGGGGCGCGGCTGGGCCGCGCGATAGGCAAGTTCACGGTTCAACGAGGTCGGCTGACCGACCGGCGATGTTTTGC
>JAJYDI010000127.1 GCA_021777635.1 Pseudomonadota bacterium | reverse complement strand
GATGATGCGGCCCAGGTTGTAGTAGATCGTGCGCATCATGCGCATCGCGCGCTCGCGGTTGTAGCCGTCGATCTCCAGCGACACGTTCATCACGCCGCCGGCGTTGACCGCATAGTCGGGTGCGTACAGGATCCCGCGCCCGGCCAGCTCGTCGCCGATCGCGTCGGTAGCGAGCTGGTTGTTGGCCGGGCCGCAGATGATCTTGCACTTCAGCCGCGGCAGGGTCTGCTCGTTGACGGTGCCGCCGAGCGCCGCCGGACTGTAGACATCGGCGTCGACGTCGTAGATGTCCTCCAGCCCCACCGCCTCGCAGCCCAGCTCGTCCACGCAGCGCTGTACCGAGGCCTTGTTGATGTCGGTGACGAACACCTTGGCGCCCTGCTCGCGCAGCAGCTTGACGAACTCCATGCCGACGTGGCCGACGCCTTGCACGGCGTAGCTGTGCTTGCCCACGTCCTCGTTGCCGTACTTGTGGTTGAGCGATGCCATCAGGCCCTGCAGGGTGCCGTAGGCGGTGAACGGCGAGGGGTCGCCGGAACCGCCATGCACCTGGTGCACGCCGGTGACGGTCTCGCGGAACACGTACTCCATGTCGTTGACGTCGATGCCGACGTCCTCGGCGGTGATGTAGCGGCCGTTGAGCGACTGCACGAAGCGGCCGAAGGCGCGAAACAGCGCCTCCGACTTGTCCTTGCCGGGGTCGCCGATGATCACCGCCTTGCCGCCGCCCAGGTTCAGCCCGGCGACCGCGTTCTTGAAGGTCATGCCGCGTGACAGCCGCAGCACGTCGTTCACCGCTTCCTGCTCGGACTTGTACGGCCACATGCGCAGTCCGCCCAGGGCCGGGCCGAGCACGCTGTTGTGCACCGCGATGATGGCCTTGAGGCCGGCATCCTTGTTCTGGCAGAAGACGACTTCCTCGTGGCCCGAGGCGGCGATGGTTTCGAAGATCATCGGAAGGTGGACTCCAGGATGGCACGGTGCGCCGCGAGGGCGCCGGGCACGGACGTGTGGTTCACGCCACGTTTTGCAGGCGGCATCCGCCGGATGGCGCCCTGCGGTCTTCGCAAACGACGCGCCCCAGCAGGGCTGGGGCGGTCGTTTGGCGGCGCGTAGTGTAGTACCGCGCCCGTTCAAGAAACAGTTGACGTTCCGTCCCCGGGCGTACGGTCGGCGCGGGGCTCAGTCGCGATCGCAGTGGCCGGGGATCCAGACGCGATCGCCGTCATCGGCCCGGCGCCAGTGGCCGCCGATCCACTCGCAGCGTGGCGGCGGCGCGACATAGACCACGCGCACCGCGGCGCGGCGCGGCGGGTCGTCGGAGCAGCCGGCCAGCAGGGCAAGGCCAAACAGGGCGGGCAGGGCGAAAGTGCGCGCGAACATGGCAATGCCCCTCAGCGAGACCAGTAGCCGGCGCGCAACACCCAGCGCGGTCCGTACGGCGCCCAGCGGGCCGGCACGTAGCGCCAGCCCGGGCGAGCGACGAGCCAGCGCCCGGGTACCCACACGTAGCGGGTGTGGCGCCAGCGCCAGCCACCCGGTGCCCAGACGTACCCGGGCCGTACGAGGACGCGCTCGTAGCGCGGCGGCGGCGGTGGCACGCCGACGCTGATGGCGACGTAGCCACGCGCCTGCGCCGTGGGGGCGGCGGTGGTGCCGGCGACAGCGGCGGCGAGCAGCAGGGCGGCGAGGACGGGGCGGGTATTCATGGCGGTCTCCGTTGCGGACGCGGACCGCGGCGCGATCCCTGACCGCCACAACGGCCGGCGGACTCCCGGCGTTGACGGCCCGCGTGCCGCAGTTCAGCGCGACGACAGGGCGCCGCGGGTCGGCCGCGGCGGAGCCCGCCGGCGGGCGCATGCATTGCCGCTTTCACATCGCCTTGTCCGCTGCCGCGCGCAGGATGGGCCCCATGCCGCAGCGCCCAGCCCCATGATCACCGCCGCAGCCGCCACGGCGCTGCCGTCGGCCGCCGCCGAGGCCGAGCTGCTGGCGGCGCTGCTGCTGCGCATGCGCCGTGGCGACCCGCAGGCGCTGGGCGAGCTGTACGACCGCACGCTGTCGCGGGTGTTCGCGCTGGCGGTGCGCATCGTGCGCAACGAGGCCGACGCCGAAGAGGTCGTTTGCGACGTCTATCGTCAGGCCTGGGTAAACTCGGTGGACTACAGCGCCGAGCGCGGCGCGGTGATGGCCTGGTTGCTCACCATCGCCCGCAGTCGCGCGCTGGACCATCTGCGCCGGCATCGTTCGCGCGGCATCGAGGAGCCGTTGCATCCGGACGACGACATGGATGCGTATATGCTGCGTGAAGGCCCGGAGCAGGAATCCCTGCTCGACGTGCTGGCCACCGGCAGTGCCGTGCAGCGCGCCCTCGCGGTGCTGAGCGCGGCGCAGCGGCGGGTGGTCGAGCTGGCCTTCTTCGAGGATCTGACCCATCAGGAGATCGCGCAACGCACGGGATGGCCTCTGGGTACGGTCAAGTCGCACCTGCGCCGCGGCCTTGCCGCGCTGAAGCCGGTGCTGGTTCGCGAAGGCTGCGGCGATGAGTGACAAGAAGACACGCGCTTCCGGGCACACCGACGCCGCCGCGTTCGCCTCGCTGGCGCAGGCGTTGACGCCGCGCGAGCCCGCCGCCGACGCGCGCCTGCGCATGCGTCAGCGCATCCTCGCCGACGCCGCGCGTCCGCGCACCGAGGTCCTGCGTGCCGCCGAGGGCGAATGGAAGCCGCTGGTGCCGGGCATCGTCATCAAGACTCTGCGTCGCGACGAGCGCGCCGGCACCCAGACCAGCCTGTGGCGCATCGAACCCGGTGCCGCCGTGCCGCCGCATCCGCACACCCGGGAAGAGGAGTGCCTGGTGCTGGAAGGCTCGATCATCCACGACGGCACCGAGTACTTCCCCGGCGATTTCCTGCTCGCCCCGCGCGGCGAGCGGCACAAGGCCTTTCTGGCGCCGCGCGGCGCGCTGCTGCTGATCCGCAGCGAGCTGATTCCCGACCCGGCGAAGCTGGCGGCGCTGCAGACGTCCGCGCACTGAACACATCCCGCACGGCTGACGCGGCGCATCCGCGCACCCCGCCTCCTGCGTAGACCGATCCGAGGCATGCGCCTCGCTCGGGAGTTGCACCATGCCATCGTTTCGCAACAGCCTCCTGGCCGCGCTGGGTCTGTCGGTCGCGGTCATCGCCCAGGCGGCGCCACGGCCGGCGGTCGCCGCCTCCGGCCTGATCACCAGCGCCGCCGGCATGACGCTCTACACCTACGACCGCGATCCGGCCATGGGCGGCAGCGCGTGCATCGGCCCGTGCGCGGTGCTGTGGCCGCCCTATCTGGCCGCTGCCGGCGCGCAGGCGCAGGGCGACTTCAGCCTGATCAAGCGCGCCGATGGCCGCCTGCAATGGGCCTGGAAAGGGCGGCCGCTCTACCTGTACGCCGGCGACAGCAAGCCTGGCAGTACCGCGGGCGATCGCATCAACGGTGTCTGGCACGTCGCCCGTTGACCGTCGTGCATCCAAACCGCCGCCGCGGCGCGTAAGCAGCACGACGGCCCGCACCGGCCGGCTTTGTCACCACCATCCTCGGGGGCACCCATGCACATCACACGACCCAAACGCGCACTGCTGGCCGGCGCCATCGCCGGTCTGCTCGGCATCGCCTCGACCCACGCGCGCGCCGACGCCGCGCCGGCCAACATCAGCGGCAAGCTGCTGCTGACCGCCGGCGTCAGCCAGATCGAGGGCGCGGGTGGCGGCGGCCTGACGCCGTGGGCGCTGATCGGCGGCTACGAGACCAACGACCAGATCGGCGCCAGCGCGTTCTATACCCGCGTCAATACGCAGGACTATCACCTCGACGACGCCGGCGTGCTGGTCGGCCTGTACAACCGCGTCGAGTTCTCGTTCGCGCAGCAGCGCTTCAACACCGAGAACGTCGGTGCCGCACTGGGCCTGGGCCAGGGCTTCACCTTCCGCCAGAACGTGTTCGGGGTGAAGGTTCGCCTGTTCGGCGACGCCATCCTCGACCAGGACAGCTGGGTGCCGCAGGTGTCGGTCGGCATGCAATACAAGAAGAACGACCAGGGGGCGATCCTGCACGCGATCGGCGCACGCAGCGACCAGGGCACCGACTTCTACGTCAGCGCGACCAAGCTGTATCTGGCGCAGAGCCTGCTGCTCAACGCCACCCTGCGCATG
>JAJYDI010000013.1 GCA_021777635.1 Pseudomonadota bacterium | reverse complement strand
CACTGAACGTAACGATTGCTTAACCGGCCGGTCAAGGCGCGGTCATGCGATGTATCCGTTCCGTAAGAAACGTGATGAAGTTCGCGGAATTGGCTAGGAATTTTTCCTAACCGCAACGCATCCCGCCGTAACGGCCCGGATCGATCCGGTGCGCCCGGCAACCCCGGCCTGCGGGGCTCCGCGATGCGACGTGGCAACCCGGATGCCGGCGTGCCTGGCCGCTGCCCAAGAAAAAGGGCCGTCCTTGCGGACGGCCCCTGGTTGCATCGTTTGCGCCTGGCGTGACGCTATGACTTGCCGCCGCCGAAGTGCACGTTGAGCTCGACCCAGAACGCGCGCCCGTAGGCGTTGTAGTTGAATACGTTGTAGTAAGGCCAGCCGACCCAGGTCTTGTCGCGCGGCGGCATCGTGTTGCGAATGTTGTTGACCAGCAGGCTGACCTTGGCATCCGGGGTCAGGCGGTATTCGATGCTGCCGTTGTAGACCATCCAGGGCGCCACCGTGCCCGCTCCGCGGGCGGCGTAGCCGGTCGTGTTGACCTGCGCGGTGTAGTTGGGCGTGGCCCCGTAACGGATGCCGTACAGCGTCGTGGTCCAGTTGCCGACCGCCCAGGTGATGTTGCCGCTGAGAATCGACTTGAACTCCGACGAGTAGTACGGATTGCGCAACAGGTCGATGTCGGGATCCCCCGGATACTGCTGGTAGGTGTGCTTCAGGGTGACGTTGTACTGGGCCCCGAAGCCGAAGTCGCCCCAGCGACCCGCGTCGTAGCGGTAGTTGCCGGACGCCACGATGCCGGCGACCATCTCCCTGGAGATGTTGATCGGCTTGACCGTGATCCCCAGCAGGTTGTACGGCAGCGGCCCGGTGCCGGGCGCGCGCTGGACCTGCGAGATCGCGGCCTGGCAGGTCGGCGAGTTGATGTCGAGCTGTCCGAGCAGGCAGGCCGCATCATCCTTCATCAACTGATCCACGCTCTGGTAGCTGACCTCGTTGTCGATGTTGATGTGGTAGTAGTCGGCCTTGAAGTCCAGGGACGCGGTCGGCGACCAAACCACGCCGAAACCATACGACTTGGCGGTGATCGACTTCAGGTTGGCATTGCCGAGCTGGGTGCCCTTGTACTGCACGCTGTTGTAGGTGCAGTTCTCGATCGTGACGTTCGGCTCCAGCACCGCGCAGCGGTAGTAGTCGGTGGCCGAGCTGTAGAAGCCGCTGGGGCCGATGAAGGCGTATCCCAGATCCGGCGCGCGGAAGGCGGTGGCGTAGTTGCCGCGAAACAGCAGGGTGCTGATCGGCCGGAACTCCAGCCCCAGCTTGTAGGTGGCCTTGCTGTCGGAGCCGCCGCCGAGGTTCTTGTAATGGTCATAACGGCCGGACAGATCCGCGGTGAGCATGCTGAAGATCGGCACCTTGAACTCCAGTGCGCCGGCGTAGTTGTCGCGCTTGCCGGCCCCTGAGGAACCGGTGATCCCCCAGAAATCGCCCGCCACCAACCGCGGATCCGCCGGCAGGCTCCAGTACGAGTTGCCCGCCTGCAGCACGCCGGCAACCCCCACCGGACCGGCCGGCAGGTCGAACAGGCTGGTGTTGGTGAGCACCAGGTTGGCGTTCTGGGTGTAGGTCTCGGACTTGCTGCTGATCACGCCGGTGAAGCTCTGGTACTGGGCCGGGGTGATGCCCTGATAGAACTTGCTGTAGTCGGGGGCGTAAATCGGGTAACCGTAGTAGGTGCCGAGCTTCGGTCCGAGGAACTGGCTTTCGAAGAAGGCGTCGACCTTGGCTCCGAGGGTGCGCCGCTGCTCGCTGGAGAGATTGTACTGGGAACGCGCGTAGTAGGCGTCGTAGGCCCAGTCCGACTGACCCAGATTGCCGCGCACGCCGCCCGTGAACGAATACGCGCGCGACCAGAGCCGCTCGGCGCTGGCATCCAGCCCGCCCATCTCCTCGGGCGCGAAGGTCTGCTGGACCAGATCGAAGGTTCCGGTGTTGGCGTTGACGAAGTAGTTGCCGGTGTTGGCGCCCCACCAGGTGTAGTTCGGCCCGGCATAGCTCTTGTTCTTGGCGAAGGTGTAGAGCAGCGTGCCGTAGAGCTCGGCGGAATCATTCAGCCGGTAATCGGCGTTGAGGTAGCCGCTGTAGGTGGTGTTGGGGTTCTTCAGCGTCGCATAGCCCACGCTCTGCTTGCTGCCGCAGTAGTAGCCCGATCCGGGGCGATACTGATAGCTCATCGTGCCGCCGAACTGGTTGGCGATGCCTGCGCAGGGATTGGGCCCGGCCACGCTGGTCGGATCCACGTAGCCGCTGCCGTAGCGCAGGATCAGGTAATTGCGCGGGGAATAGCGCGCATTGGGATTGGGGTTGCTGTTGGTGCTGCTGGAGATCGACCGGTCGAAGCCCCAGATCGCCTGGCTGTCGCTGATCTGCAGGCCGTAGACCAGGCTCAGCTTGTCGGTGTTGTAGCCGCCGACCAGCTGCAGACGCTGGTTGGAACCACCGCCGTCGGAGGTGCCGCCGGCGCGATAGTCGAACGTCACGCCCTCGGCACGCTGCTTGAGCACCACGTTGACCACGCCGGCGATCGCCGACGAGCCATAGATCGAGGACTGGTTGCCGGGCAGGATGTCGATATGGTCGACCATCGCCATCGGCACCGTGGACAGATCGACGAAGTTCGACTGGCCGTTGTAAAGCAGGGGGTACTCCGACATCGGCTTGCCGTTGATCAGGAACAGCGTGAAGTCGGGATTGAGTCCCAGCAGGCTGATGGTTTCCGCGCCGGGGGTGAAACCGGCCGAGAACTGGCTGTCCTGCACCGCACCCGTGGCCAGTGGCTGGGCGCGCAAAGCGTCATAGACGTTGCTGAAACCCTGGCGTTGCATGTCGGCCGCGGTGATCGTGATGACCGGCGACGCAGTCTCGATCTGCGCCTGCGGGATCAGCGAGCCGGTGACGGTCACCTTCTCCAGTTTCTTGGCCTCTTCCTTCTTGGGGGCGTTGCCTTGCTCGCCGCCGCCACTCGGCGGCGTGTCTTGCGCCAGGACCATCGCTGGCGTGAACAGCGCCGCGACAATGGCGGCAACCAACAGTTTCTGCTTCATCACATGAGTCCCCTGTTGCTGTGTCATGCCCGCTTGTGGCGGGCCGCTTCAACGCTCGCGCCGCAAGCGGCCTCTCCGGCCGGCACTGCATGGCGTCACGTCCCCCGGCTCGCATGGCGCGAGCAGTTTCCGATTCCGGAACCATGACGGAAACATTGCGAAACCGTAACGTCAATCTGACGCCACGGTCAAGGCCCGTAAGTTCCCGAGGGTCATTTCGTAATGTTTGTGCGGGTAATGGCCGCCCCGCGGCGCGCCATCGACGGCAGGCCGCATCCGGACCCGGCATCGGTTTTGCCGGCAAGCTCGGCGGCGTCCGGCTGAATGCCCCTCAGCCGATCCATTCGCAAAGCCGGACATCCTGCCGCGGCTTGCAAGCAAACGGATGCGGCATAGCCGCCCCTTTACCGCGACGAGCACGCGCGTGCTGATCGCGGCGGCTGATCCATGTGCCGGAGCGGCCTTGCAAACCGCTCAAGCGCAGGTGCCACGCCCCCCATCGACCGGCAGCACGCTACCGGTGACGTAGCGCGCCCCGGCCAGATAGCGCACGGCGGCAGCGACATCGGCGGGGCTGCCGATGCGGCCCAGCGCGGTGCGTGCGGTCAGCAACGCCTCGGTCTCGGCGCGCTGCGGACCCTCGGCCCAGAGCACCGTGCCCGGCGCCACGCCGTTGACGCGGATGCCCTCGCTGCCGAAGGCGCGCGCCAGCGCCTGCACCAGCATGCTGCCCGCCGCGCGACTGATGCTGTAAGCCTCGTGGCCGGGCAACGGGCGCTGCGCATAGATATCGAGGATCACCACAATCGCCGCGTCCCCGCGCGCACGCGCCGCGGCGGTCAGCGCGGGCCGCAGGCGCAGGGCCAGATCCCAGGTGGCGACCACGTTGACTTCGAGCAAGTCGCGCAGCTCGCGATTGCGGTCTGCCGGTACGGCGGCAAGATCGCTGCGCACATAGCGCGACGCGTTGAACACGACGAGATCGAGCGCGGCGGTGCCGATGGCGTCGGCCAGCTGCGCGCGCGCGTCTTCATCGCCGAGTTCGCCTGCGACGATGCGGGTGCTCCGCGGGCGGGTCGCCTCCAGCGTGGCGGCCAACGTCGCGGCCTCGTCGCGCGAGCGCCGACAGTGCAGCAGCAGATCGTGGTCGACGTGCAACTGACGCGCGATCTCGGCACCGACGCGGCGCGCGGCGCCAGTGATCAGGGCTCGTGGGAACTGGCTCACGCGGCGTCCCTCTCGGCTGTTGCGGGCAGACCGAGTATTGCGCAGCAGCCCGCATTCGGCATGTTGTCCTGTCCAAACACAGACCGCGATACATCGACTTGCGTCATCGCCAGCCGCGCGCAGGCCGTGACGCGCATCGACGCGTCGAGATCCTTCGCTGCGCAGGCCGAAGCATCTCGGCCGTCGCGGTCGCGCGGCACTCACGCAGGGGCGGCGCGCCGCCGAAGCAGCCGCCCTTACACCCGAGCGATGTCGGCAATTGCGTTGAACGCGGCCTGCAGCCCGGCCAGCAGGGCGAGGCGATTGGCGCGCACCGCGGGGTCGTCCGCCAGCACCATCACGTCGTCGAAGAAGCGCGCGACCGGCGCTTCCAGCGCGGCAAGGGATTCCAGCGCGCCGGCGTAGTCGTGGCAGGCCACGGCCGCTGCGCTGGAATGGCGCGCAGCGGCCAGCGCGTCGCCGAGCGCACGCTCGGCGGGCGCCTCGAACAGCGCCGCGTTGATCGCGACGGCAGCGCCGCCTGCCTCCTCGGCCTGTTTGCGCAGGATGTTGGCCACGCGCTTGTTGGCCGCGGCCAGCGCCGCGCTCTCGGGGCGCCGCATGAAGGCAGCCAGTGCACGCAGGCGGCGGTCGAAATCGAACAGGCTGGTCGGCGCCACCGCGGCCACGGCATCGAACAGGCCGGCGGCGAAGCCCTGCTCGGCGTAGTAGCCGCGCAAGCGTTCAAGGATGAACAGCTCCAGCTCGGCAGCCAGCGCAGCGCGACGCGCACCGGAATCCGGCGCCGGCGCGGCGCCGGGCTCGTCGGACTTGTCGGACTTGTCGGGCTTGCCGCCCCTGCCGGGCTTGAGACCAGCGGCAAACGCGCCCTCGGGGATGGCGTCCAGCGCCTCCAGCAGCAGGCCGCGCGTATCCAGCTGCAGGCCGCCCTCGATCAGCGTGCGCGCCAGGCCCAGCGCGGCGCGGCGCAGGGCATACGGATCCTTGGCGCCGCCGGGTTTGCCACCGATGGCGAACAATCCGGCCAGCGTGTCGACGCGCTCGGCGACGGCCAGCACGCGGCCGAGCGGGCTGGGCGCGATGCCGTCGCCGGCCTGGCGCGGCATGTAGACCTCATCCAGTGCATGGGCAACGTCGGCGGGCTCGCCCTGTGCCAAGGCGTAGGTGCGGCCCATCACGCCCTGCAGTTCGGGGAACTCGCCGACCATGCGTGTGAGCAAATCGCACTTGGCCAGGCTGGCGGCGTGCGCAGCCTGCGCCGCATCGGCGCCGACGCGGTTGGCGATGACGCGCGCCAGCTCGGCGACGCGCACGCTCTTGTCCCACAGCGAGCCCAGTGCGGGCTGGTCGGTAACAGCCTTGAGCGCTTCTTGCCGTTGGGACAAGGGAAGCTCTCGCAAATCCTGGTTCCAGAAAAACATCGCATCAGCAAAGCGCGGGCGGATCACGCGCTCGTAGCCGTGGCGGATCTGCGCCGGATCGCGGCTCTCGACGTTCGCCACACCGATAAAGAGGTTGCTCAACCGCTGGCCCTGCACTTCGGACGGATCAGCATCTAATCCGATGGTGGCAAGGTCAGGTGTGTAATTTTCAAGTAGCGGAACGAATTTCTGATTGGTGACCATCGTCGCAATAAGTGCTTCCTCTGGAACTGAGACGAAGTACCTATCGAATGAACAAACGATCGCCACCGGCCATTCGGTCAGGTTGGCAATCTGGTCGAGTAACGCGTCATCCAAGTGCGGCAGGCGGTCCACCTCGGCAGCGGCGCGCGCCACCTCGCTGCGGATGCGCGCACGGCGTTCGGCCGGATCGGCCAGCACGTGCGCAGCGCGCAGGGCTTCGACATAGCCGTCGGCGTCGGCGATCCACACCGGCTTGTCGTGGTGGAAGCGGTGGCCACGCGACTGCCGGCCGCTGCGGATGCCCATCAGCTCGGTTTCGATCACGGTTTCGCCGAACAGGATCACCAGCCAGTGCAGCGGGCGCACGAAGCTGAAGTCGTGATCGCCCCAACGCATCGGCTTGGCGATCGGCAACGCCTTCAGCGCCTCGGCGAGGATCTCCGGCAGCAGCGCGGTCAGCGGCTGGCCGACGTCTTCGCTCACGTACACGAAGCGCTCGCCCTTGTCGGTCATCTCGCGAGTCAACGATTCAACGGCCACGCCGATCTTGGCGGCGAAGCCACGCAGTGCGGCGGTGGGCTGACCGGCGGCATCCAGGCCGATGGAAACCGCAGGCCCCAGCACCTTGGTGTGAACATCGTCCTGCTTGGAACTGACCCAAGGTAGATAGGCCGCCAGACGCCGCGGCGAACAGTAGAACTGTGGAGTCCTGCCGTGATGCTCGCTTCCGATGCCGAAATGCCGAGTCTCGAGACCCTTGCGGACGGCATTGAGAAACGCTTCGGCCAAGGTGTCGACTGCAGCGATCGGCAGTTCCTCGACGCCCAGCTCGATCAGCAACGGCTTGCCGGCGGCCTCAGCCATGGGCCGCCTCCGCATGCTTCACGCCCGGAAACCCCAGCTTCTCGCGCTGCGCCACATAGGCCTCGGCCACGCCGCGCGACAGCGCGCGCACGCGCAGGATGGTGCGCTGGCGTTCACTGACGCCGATCGCGCGGCGCGCATCCAGCAGGTTGAAGGCATGACTGGCCTTGCACACCTGCTCGTAGGCCGGCAGCGGCAAGCCCAGGGCGATCAGCTTCTGCGCCTCGGCTTCGCAGGCATCGAAGCGATGGAACAACTCGGCCACGTCGGCGTACTCGAAGTTGTAGGCGCTCTGCTCGACCTCGTTCTGGTGGAACACGTCGCCGTAGGTCACGGTGCCGTGCGGCGCCACCGTCCAGACCAGGTCGTAGACGTTGTCCACGTTCTGCAGGTACATCGCCAGGCGCTCCAGCCCGTAGGTGATCTCGCCGGTCACCGGCCGGCATTCGAGGCCGCCGGCCTGCTGGAAATAGGTGAACTGGGTCACCTCCATGCCGTTGAGCCAGACCTCCCAGCCCAGTCCCCAGGCGCCCAGTGTCGGTGACTCCCAGTTGTCCTCGACGAAGCGCAGGTCGTGCACCAGCGGATCGATGCCGAGCGCCTTCAGCGAGCCGAGGTAGCGATCGAGGATGTCGTCCGGGTTGGGTTTGATCACCACCTGGTACTGGTAGTAGTGCTGCAGGCGGTTGGGGTTGTCGCCATAGCGGCCATCGGCGGGCCGGCGCGAGGGCTGCACGAAGGCCGCTGCCCAGGGCTCCGGTCCCAGCGCGCGCAGGAAGGTGGCGGGGTGAAAGGTCCCCGCACCGACCTCGATATCGAACGGCTGCACCAGCACACAGCCCTGCTCGGCCCAGTAGCGGTTCAGGGTCTGGATCAGGTCCTGGAAGCTGGGTCCGGTCATGCGGCGTTTCCCGGCGCCGGCAGGGCGCGCGAATCAAGCGCGCTAGTATAGCGGCGTGCATTTGCGCGCCGGGCGCGACCGCGTCGGCGCATGCCGGAGGCAGCATGGCGGTGGAAGGCAATCCCGTTGCGATCGCCCCGCTGGGACGCCGCGGCCGGCTGGAGCTCGAGGAAGTGCTGGCGGCGCTGCTGGTGGACGGGCTGCTCGATGTCGAGGACGCGCGGCGTGTGCGCACCGCCTCGCGCGCCGGCAAGAAAGCGCTGGAGCTGCATCCGCTGGTGCTGATCGCCAATGCGCGCGTCGCCGACCAACGCACGCCGGAGCGTCCGCTCAGCCTCGAGGTGCTGACCCACTGGCTGGCCGACAAGGCGCGCCTACCCTACCTCAAGATCGATCCGATGAAGATCGACGTCGCCGCGGTCACCCAGGTGGTCAGCCACGCCTGGGCACAGCGCCATCGCGTGCTGCCGGTCAGGGTGACCGCAGGCGAGGTGACCTTCGCCACCGCCGAGCCGTTCGAGACGCGCTGGTCGGCGGACCTGGCCCAGATGCTGCGCCGCGATGTGCTGCGGGTGGTCGCCAATCCGATCGAGATCAACCGCTATCTCGGCGAGTTCTACGGCGTGCAGCGCTCGATCCAGCTGGCCCGCGACGCCAAAGGGGAAGGCGATCGCAGCGGGCTGCTCAACTTCGAGCAGCTGCTTGAACTGGGCAAGACCGGCGAGGTCGGCGCCGACGATCGCCACGTGGTGCATATCGTCGACTGGCTGCTGCAGTACGCCTTCGAGCAGCGCGCGTCCGACATCCATCTCGAACCGCGCCGCGACATGGGCCAGATGCGCTTTCGCATCGACGGCGTGATGCACAAGGTGTTCGAGCTGCCGATGCCGGTGATGAGCGCGGTGACTGCGCGCATCAAGATCCTCGGCCGCATGGACGTGGCCGAGAAGCGCCGCCCCCAGGACGGCCGCATCAAGACGCGCTCGGTCGGCGGTCGCGAGGTCGAACTGCGTCTGTCGACCATGCCCACCGCCTTCGGCGAAAAGGTGGTGATGCGCATCTTCGATCCCGACATCGTGGTCAAGGCGTTCGCGCAGCTCGGCTTCGCGCCCGACGAGGAAGCGCTGTGGCGACAGCTGGTCGAGCGCCCGCACGGCATCGTGCTGGTCACCGGTCCCACCGGCTCGGGCAAGACGACCACGCTGTACTCGACGCTCAAGCATCTGGCGCGGCCCGAGCTCAACGTGTGCACGGTCGAGGACCCGATCGAGATGGTCAGTCCCGAGTTCAACCAGATGCAGGTGCAGCCGGCGATCGATCTCGACTTCGCCGCCGGCGTGCGCACCCTGCTGCGCCAGGATCCCGACATCATCATGGTCGGCGAGATCCGCGACCTCGAGACCGCCGAGATGGCGGTGCAGGCCTCGCTGACCGGGCATCTGGTGCTGTCGACCCTGCATACCAACGATGCGCCCAGCGCGGTGACGCGCCTGCTCGACCTCGGCGTGCCGCACTACCTGATCCAGTCGACGCTGACCGGCGTCGTCGCGCAGCGCCTGGTGCGCACGCTGTGCCCGCACTGCAAGCGCGAGATCGCGCTCGATCACGACGGCTGGCGCGCGCTGACCCACGGGCTGGCGCTGCCGCCACCGGCGCGGGCCTTCGGCGCGGTCGGCTGCATCGAATGCCGCAATACCGGCTTCCTCGGCCGCACCGGCATCTACGAGATGCTGCGCCTGAGCGCGCCGCTGCGCGGCATGATCGGGGCCGCCTTCGACAGCGGCGCCTTCACTGCCGGCGCGCTGGCCGAAGGCATGCGCCCGCTGCGCCATTCGGCGGCGGCGCAGGTGGCACGCGGCGTGACCACGGTCGCCGAGGTCCTCGGCGTGCTGCCGGCGGGCGAATGAGCGCGCGGCCATCAGCGCGCGTTCACGCGCCGGCCGCGGCAGGCCGTACCATGCCGGCCTCATGAGACCCGTCCTGATCGTGCAGACCGGCGAAGCGCCGGCCGAACTGCGTGCCCGCATGGGCGATTTCCCGCACTGGTTCCGCGTCGCCATGGGCCTCAAGTCCGCCCGGGTGCGCACCGTGCGCGTGGATCACGAGCAGGCGCTGCCGCCGCCGCGCATGCTCGCCGCCGCGGTGATCACCGGATCGGGCGCGATGGTCAGCGAGCGCCTGCCGTGGAGCGAGCGCTGCGCCGGCTGGATCCGCGACGCGATGGATGCCGACCTGCCGCTGTTCGGTGTCTGCTACGGCCACCAGCTGATCGCGCACGCGCTGGGCGGGCACGTCGACTACCACCCGCAGGGCCGCGAGATCGGCACCCAGGCGATCACCCTGCTGTCCGGCGCGTCATGCGACCCGCTGCTGCAACGCCTGCACGACGGCTTCGCCGCGCACACCACCCACGAGCAGAGCGTGCTCGAACCGCCGCGCGGCGCACGGGTGTTGGCGCGCTCGGCGCACGATGCGCACCAGATCCTGCGCTACGGGCCGCGCGCGCTGAGCACGCAGTTCCACCCCGAGTTCAGCGTCGCCGCGATGCAGGCGTATATCCACCGGCGCGCGGACGTCCTGCGTGGCGAGGGCCGCGATGTCGACGCCCTGCTCGCGACCACTCGGCCCACGCCCGAGGCGCGCCGGTTGCTGCGTGCCTTCGTGCGCGCCGCGCTGGCGGACAGCGCGCCGCTGGCCGCGCCGCCTGCCGCGATCCGCCAGGTCCGCGCCGCCTGAGGTACGGCCGGTCGCCGGCTGCTGCTAGCATCTTGGCGTCCCGCCCGAATCAAGGAATCCACAGCATGCGCAAAGTTCCCGCCGCTGCCGCGCTGGCGTGGCTGCGCTTCGGCCTCGACATGCTGCGCCGTTACCCGGGCGTGTTTCTCGGCATGGGCGTGGTGGTGGTCATCCTCGGGCAGATCCCGCTGGCCGGCACCCTGATCGCCTTGCTGCTGGGACCGGCGCTGACGGCGGGTGTCGCCCATGCCGCCCGCGAGGCCGATGCGGGCCGGACGCCGCGTCTCGGCCAGCTGTTCGAGGCATTCACGGGCGACAAGCCGCTGCGCAGTCTGGTCGCGCTGTGCCTGCCCACCGTCGGGTTGATCGTGGCGCTGATCCTGCTGCTGGTGTTCGTGCTGCTCGGGGCGACCGGCGGTGATCCGCAGCAGCTGCAGGCCATGACCGCCAATCCGGAGGCGCTGCTGGCCGTGCTGCGCGGACACCTCGGCGCGCTGCTGCTGGTGGTGCTGATCGCCGCCGTGTTGCAGACCATGCTGGTCTTCTTCGCCGTGCCGCGGGTGATGTTCGACCGCCGCGGCGCCTTTGGCGCGATGGCCGACAGCGCGCGTGCGAGCGCGCGCAACGCCGGCGCACTGCTCAGCCTGGTCCTCGCGCTGTTCGCCCTGGGCGTCGTCGCCGCGGCCGTGATCGCGGTTCTGGTCTATCTGCCCCTGGCACTGCTGCATGTCGCCGGGACATGGGCGCAAACCATCCTGGTCATGGTGCTCGGCACCCTTGCCAATGCCTTCGGCGGGCTGGTCACCTACGCCGCCTGGCGCGACGTCTTCGACGCGATGCCCGCAGACCCGGTGGCTGCCGGCGCACCGGGCACGACCGTCGTGCCGATGTGACCCTCAGTCACGCAACCGGCGCGCCACGGCAGCGCGCGATGCCAGCGCGAACAGGATGCCGAAGCAGAAGCCGGCGATGTGCGCCCACCACACCACGGCGCCGAAGCCGGGGCCGACGTAGGTGAACAGCACCTGCAGCAGGAACCACAGGCTGATCAGCAGCGCGGCCGGAACGCGCACGAACTCAAGGTACACCCCCAGCGGCAGGACCAGGCCGAGGCGCGCCCGCGGAAACAATGCCAGGTAAGCGCCGACCACCGCCGACACCGCGCCGCTGCAGCCGATGATCGGACCGTGCGCCGACGGCAGGCTCAGCGCACCGCCGATATTGGCGAACGCGCCGCCCACCAGGAACAGCAGGAGAAACCGCCACGAGCCCAGCGCGCGCTCCGCCGGCAGACCGAAGATCATCAGGAACAGCAGATTGCCGGCCAGATGCAGCAGATCGGCATGGATGAACAGCGCGCTGAACAGCCGCAGCACTGCCCATCCCGCGGCCAGGCCCCCGGACGACGGCAGCGGATGCAGCAGATCGGCCGGAATGCTGCCCCAATGCAGCACCGCCGCCAGGCGCGCGGCCGGGGGCGTCATGGCCAGCGCGAGGTAACTCGCCACGCAGGCGGCGACCAGCAGCGGCGTGACCCAGCGGAGACTGCGGCGACGACGCGATTCGATGTGGACGAACATGCCGGCTCAGGGCTGCTCGCGAGCGAGATGCGGCCCGTCCGGCTCGAGCGCGCTGAGCGCGAACAAGGTCTCGGGGCCGACCACGGCATCGGCATGGATCCCGAAGCGCCGCTGCAGCGCACGCACCCGCGCCGCCAGCGTGGCATCGAACACGTCGGCGTCGGCCGGCAGCGGCGCGCCATCGGCGCGCGCCAGGGCGTCGGCCAGCCATGCCACCGCATCGCCATGATCGCCGCGCCGCAAGGACAGCGGCGTGGATGCCGGCACGCGGAAACCGGCATAGAAGCGCCCATGCCACAGCGCCGCCAGCGCCATCGGCGTCAGCACGAAGTCGCGCCCTCCGACATCCAGTGTCACGCGACCGTCGCCCACCCCCAGCAGCAATGCGTAACGGGCAGCCCCATCGAGCTGCAACTCGAGGATCAGCGGCCGGTTGAAGCGCTGCAGCTGCTCCAGGCTGCCGCTGCCGCTGACGCAGAAGAAGCCAGGGAAGATGCGCGCCTCGCACTGCGCCGCCGCCGCCACCGAGGTGTCCTGCGAGGTCACCTGCCAGCGGGCCAGCAAGGCGCTCCAGGCCAGCAGGCGCGAATCCTGGGTGGTGGCCAGCACCCGCCGCAGCGCGATGGCGTCGGCGGCCGGCTGGGCGGGCGCGGTCATCGCGGACATCGCGCCGGGAATCGACGCCGGCCGCGCTCGCCACCAGGTCCAGGCTGCCGCCAGCAGCACCAACAGCAGCACCAACGAAAGGGTTGCGCGCAGCCAGCGCGCGCGCCGCGCCGCCGGCAGTACCGCACGCGCCGCGCGGCGCACCATGTTTTCGTCGGCGACGGTATAGCCCGCGGCGGCAGTCAGCTTGAGCGCACGCTCGGCGATGCGGTTGATCAGCCGCGGCTGGCCGCCGCTGGCCTGATGCAATGCGCGCAGTGCCAGTCGCGAAAACAAGTGCGGCGAACCACCGGCGACCGCCAGCCGGTGCTGCACGTAGGCGCGGGTGTCATCCGCATCCAGCGGCTGCAGCGGCTGGAGGTCGTCGATACGCTCGGCGAACGCGCGCAACTCGGCGCGCGCCAGCCGCGCCTGCAACGCCGGCGTGGCCAGCAGCAGCGCCTGCAGCAGCGGCTGGCCTGCGGCGCGTGCGTTGACCAGCAGACGGATCTGCTCGAGCGTGGCATCCGGCAATTGCTGCGCCTCGTCCACCAGCAACAGAGCCGTGTGTCCCTGCGCGCGTTCGGCGGCAAGCGCCTGCTCGATGCGTTCGCCCAGCAGCGCCGCATTGCCGCCGGTTTCGGCGCCCAGCGCCACGCCCAGGGTTTCCAGCAGCGCCACCGCGTCGATGCGCGGCTGGCGCAGGCGGATCACGCGCACCGTGGCGGGCAGCCGTGTCAGCAGTAGCTCCGCGAGCAGGCTCTTGCCGCTGCCCAGGGCTCCGATCACCACCCGCAGGCCCGCCGATCCCTGCGGCAGCGCCGTCAACCAGGCATCGAGCAGACGCGCCGCCTGCGCACCCGGGTACGCGAAGCGCGGGTCGGGTGCGAGCGCGAACGGCGGCTCGCGGCACTCGAGGGAAGCGGAACGCATGCGATCACTGTAGCCGATCAGCCCGGTATCCTGCGCGCGCTGCCGCCCAGCCGCGTCAGCTCGGCCTTGAGCGCGGCGCCGTGCTCGCGCAGCCAGTCGCGCTGCTCCTGATAGTCCGGCGTCAGCTCGCGCACCCAGGACCAGAAACGCGGCGCATGGCTGCGCACCTTCAGATGACACAGCTCGTGCGCCAGCACGTAGCGCAGTGCCGCCGACGGCGCCAGCGCCAGCGCCAGATCGAGGGTGATGCGATCACGCGCGTCGAGGCTGCCCCACAGGCTGGACATCGGCCGCACGCGCAACGCCATCGGCGCCGCGCCGAGGCGGGCCACGAACGGTCCCAGCCAGCGGGCGACGTCGCGGCGCAGCTCGGAAGCGAGATAACCGCTGAGCAGCGCCTGCGCCCGCAGCCGTCCGCGCGTGCCGGATTCGGCCAGGACCACGCGCAGGCTGTCGCCGTGGGACTCGACGCGCGGGTAGGGCCCCTGCGCCCAGCCCAGCCGCACGCTCTCCCCACGCAACGGGATCAGCGTCGGCTGGCCGACCGTCAGCGGCGGCGGTGCCGCGTCGAGGTGCAGCTCATCGAGCTTGCGCTCCAGCCAGTCGGCGTGCTGGCGCAAAAAAGCAAAGGCCTGCGCCGGATGGGTGCCGTGCGGATAACTCAGGCGCGCGCCGGTCGAGCTCACGGTCAGGCGCAATCGACGTGCGCGCGGATGTGCACGCTTGAGCACGCGGATGGTGCCGCCGCGCGCGGTCGCCAGTTCCAGCCAGTTGTCGTCGTCGCCCGTGCGCATCACCTCGCTCCACGCCCCGCAGCGGCGGCGTCAGTCCGCGCCGGGACGGGGCAATCCGAACCACTCCGCCAGCTTGTCCAGCAGCCGCTCCAGCTCCAGGGTCATCAGCGCGAAGCGGGCGTCCAGCTCCGCCGCAGCCGATTCGCGAGCACTGCTGTCGAGTTCGTCCTGCACCACGTCCAGGAACCGCAACTTGCGCAGGCACAGATCCTCACCCAGGACGAAAGCCAGCCGGCCGTCGAACTCGAGACCCAGCTGGGCCACCTGCTTGCCTGATTTCAGATGCTCCCGAACCTCTTCGCTTTCAAGCGCCTGCCGGCGACAGCGCACCACCGCGCCTTGGGCGCTGGCCGGGTCGCGCAGTTCGCATTCATCGCCCAGACTCAAGCCTGCCGGCAGCTTGCCACGACTCAGCCAGTCCGTCATGAGCAGGCGCGGGGTCTGCTCGGGGGCCAGCGGCAGGGCGGGAAAGCTGTCCAGCGCCTGGCGCAGGGCGGTCAGCGCCTGTTCGGCGCCCTTGCGACTGGAGGTATCCAGAACAACCCAGCCGTTTTTCCTTTCAAGATAGGCACTTAGACGCGAAGGCCGGGCAAAGGCACGCGGCAGCAGTTCCTCCAGCACGGCCTCCTTGAGGCGCTTGCGCTCGCGCCCACCGACACTCTGCCCACGCTGCTCGGCCGCCGCACGCACGCGACGCGCCAGTTCGGCGTGGACCACCGCCGCCGGCAGCAGCTTCTCCTCGCGACCCAGGGTCACCAGCGTGCAGGCGCCGATGGCGATACTGAGCGGCCCCTCGGTCCCCAGCGGCGAGACGAAGCCGTGGGTGGCCAGCTCCAGCGGGCCGACCGGCCGCAGGCGGTGCGCGTCGAGCGCGGCGTCGAGCCGGTCGAGTGCGGCCGCCGTCTCGGCGGAAAAGCGGAACAGCGTCAGATTGCGAAAGAACATGGGCGGGTCCCGGCAGAAAAGACAACGAAGAGGAGGCGCAGGCGGCGGATCGGCCGCGCGTCGGCGCCGAGCGCGTCACGGGCGCGCGATCGATGGCGTGCGGCGTGCGAATCAGGCCAGCCAGGCGTGGGCATCCGCACGCGGAGCGTCGGAGCGTGCGCCGAGTCCGGCGAAATCGAACAGCTCGCGGTCGACCAGCTGCGCGGGGGCGACGTGGCCCAGCGCGCGGAAGATCGTCTCCAGCCGCCCGGGGTGCTGGCGCTCCCAGTCATCCAGCATGCGCCGCACCACCTTGCGCTGCAGGTTCTCCTGCGAGCCGCACAGGCTGCAGGGGATGATCGGAAACTGCCGCCACGCCGCGTAGGCGGCCAGGTCGTTCTCGGTGCAGTACGCCAGCGGGCGGATCACCACGTGGCGACCATCGTCGGAGCGCAGCTTGGGCGCCATCGCCTTGAGGCTGGCGTGGTGGAACAGGTTGAGGAAGAACGTCGCCAGGATGTCGTCGCGGTGATGGCCCAGCGCGATCTTGGTGAAGCCCTCGCGTTCGGCATGCGCGTACAGCGCGCCGCGCCGCAGTCGCGAGCACAGGCTGCACATCGTCTGGCCGTCGGGGATCACGCGCTTGACCACGCTGTAGGTGTCCTGCTCGAGGATCCGGAACGGCACCCCGCGCGCGCGCAGATAATCGGGCAGCACGTGCTGCGGAAAACCGGGCTGCTTCTGGTCCAGGTTGACCGCCACCAGCTCGAAGCGCACCGGCGCCTTCGCCTGCAGCGACAGCAGCAGGTCGAGCAGGGCATGCGAATCCTTGCCGCCGGACAGCCCGACCAGGACCTTGTCGCCGTCCTCGATCAGGTTGAAGTCGGCGATCGCCTGACCGACCTGGTGGCGCAGACGCTTGGCCAGGCGCCGGGCCTCGTGCTGCTGCTTGCGGTCGGCGGTCGCGGGTGGGGCAACGACGGACATGGCGGCTCGATGCGGCGGCAAGGCGCGCATTGTACGGCGCCGGATGATCATGCTCCGCGGCACGGCGGGCGCTAGACTGCGGCCTCACCCGGAACGCCCATGCATTTCGACGACCCCGCCCACGTCGCCCGGCTGCTGGCCGAACTGCGCAGCGAGCACCGCGATCTCGATCTGGCGATCGAACGGCTGGCACTGACCACGGTCAGCGACCAGTTGCAGCTGACGCGCATGAAAAAGCGCAAGCTCAAGCTCAAGGACATGATCGCCTACCTCGAGAGCAAGCTGATTCCGGATCTCGACGCTTGAGCGCGGCCGTGGACATCCTCGCCCCGGCGCTGCTCGCCGACACGCGGGTACGCCTTGAACCGCTAACGCCGGCGCACGCGCCGGCACTGGAAGCCGCCGCCGCCGACGGTCGCCTGTGGGAACTGTTCTATACCGCGGTGCCGGCTCCGGGTGAGGCCGCGGCCTACATCGATGCCGCGCTGCGCGGCCAGGCCGAGGGCCGCATGCTGGCGTTCGCGGTGCGCGAGATCGCCAGCGGCGCGGTCATCGGCAGTACCCGCTACTGCAACATCGACAGCGGACTGCCGCGGCTGGAGATCGGCTACACCTGGTACGCCGCGCGCTGGCAGCGCACCCACGTCAACACCGCCTGCAAGCGTCTGCTGCTGACGCACGCTTTCGAGAGCCTGGGCTGCGTCGCGGTCGAACTGCGCACCGATGCCCTCAACCTCGCCTCGCAGCGCGCCATCGAGCGCCTCGGCGCGCACCGCGACGGCGTCCTGCGCCAGCACCAGCGCCGCCGCGACGACAGCCTGCGCGATACCGTGGTGTACAGCATCACCGCCGCCGAGTGGCCGGCGCGGCGCAAGCTGCTGGATCTGCGGCTGGCGCGCGCGGCGCGCAACTGAGCGCAACGCTCAGAACGGCAGCGCGAGATCCGCCTGCACCGCCAGCAACTGCGCACGAAAGACGTCCTGGATGCGCTTGAGCGCCGCCTCGTCGTCGGCATCGAAACGCAGCACCAGGATCGGCGTGGTGTTGGATGCCCGCACCAGGCCCCAGCCGTCCGGCCAGTCGGCGCGCACGCCGTCGATGCTGGTGATGCGGGCGCCTTCGAACTGCGCCCTGGCGCGGAAACGCTCGATGAAGGCGTAGTGCTCGCCCTCTTTCATCGCGATCTTCAACTCGGGCGTCGACACCCCCTTGGGCAGGGTCGCGAAAATCTGCTCCGGCGTGCGCCCCTCGTGGTCGCCGGCGAGGATCTCCAGCAGCCGCGCGGCGGCGTAGATGCCGTCGTCGAAGCCGTACCAGCGTTCACGGAAGAAGAAATGCCCGCTCATCTCGCCGGCCAGCGCGGCCTCGGTCTCGCGCATCTTGGCCTTGATCAGCGAGTGGCCGGTGCGCCACATCAACGGGCTGCCCCCGTGCTTGAGGATCAGCGGCTGCAGGTGGCCGGTGCACTTGACGTCGTAGATGATGGTCGCGCCCGGATCGCGGGTCAGCACGTCCATCGCGAACAGCATCAGCAGGCGATCGGGATAGATGATCTCGCCGTCGCGGGTGACCACGCCGAGGCGGTCGCCGTCGCCGTCGAAGGCCAGTCCGAGATCCGCACCCATGCGTTTGACCGACAGGATCAGGTCGGCCAGGTTGTGCGGATCGGACGGGTCCGGGTGATGGTTGGGGAAATCGCCGTCAACGTCACAGTAGAGCGGGATCACTTCGCCGCCGATGCCTTCGAGCACCTGCGGCGCGACCGCGCCGGCGATGCCGTTGCCGCAGTCGACCACGATCTTGAGCTTGCGCTCGGCCTGCAACTCGGAAGTGATGCGCTCGATGTAGTCGGGCAGCACGTCGAGGCTGCGCGTGCTGCCGGCCCTGGCCTCGGTCAGGCGGCCCTCGGCGATGCGCGCGTACAAATCCTGGATCGCATCCTCGGACAGCGTCTCGCCACCGACCACGATCTTGAAGCCGTTGTAGTCGGGCGGATTGTGGCTGCCGGTCACCGCCACGCCGCTGCCGGTGTTGAGCAGGTAGGTGGCGAAGTACACCACCGGCGTCGGTACCGCGCCGATGTCGATGACGTCGATGCCGGCCGCGCGCAGCCCGTCGGCCAGCGCCGCGCTCAGCTCGGGGCCGGAATGGCGACCGTCGCGACCGACCACGATCTCGCGCAGGTTCGACTCGCCCATGCGGCTGCCGATCGCCTGGCCGATCAGGCGCGCGACCTCGGCGGTCAGCGTGCGGCCGACCACGCCGCGGATGTCATAGGCGCGAAAGATGCTGCGCTCGACCGCAACGGCCGGTGCCGCGGGTCCGGGCGCGACCCGCGCGGCGAGTGGATCGGCAGCGGCCGCGACGGGCGCGGCGACCGTGGTGCGCAGCACGTCGGCCAAGGTCGGCTCCTCAGGATGATGCATGGCGGATGCGGCCGCGCGCCGCGCACGCAGCCACAGCAGGGCGCCGGCGCCGGCCAGCGCCAGCAGCAGGAGCGTCAGCGCGACAGCGAGGGAATGGGTCAGCACAATGTAATACTCGGGCGGCAGCGCCGCCACGCGCAGCAGGCTGCCGGGCACCGGTATCCCGGTGTCGGCTGCGCCGGGGACGCTGTTGCCGCCGCGCGCCAGGATCACCAGATCGCCGCGGCCATCGCCCTGGCGCAGCTCGAGCCGTCCGCCGGGTACATCGACCGAGGCGAAGCGATTGGCCAGCGGTGCGAACGGCAGCGCCACCCAGGCGTAACCGATGACGCGACCGCCACTGTCGATCGGATCCACCAGACTCAGCACGCGCTCGGCACCGATGCCGCGCACCTCGATCGGTGCCGCCGTGCCGCTGGCCTGGGCACGGACCAGCTGCGCCGCCTTGGCATAGCCGAAACGGCGGAAGTCGGCGCCGAGCACGTCCTTCAGCGCCGGCTCGAATACCTCCACGCTGAGGGCGTCGGGCAGCAATGCCTTGAGCCTCAGCGCGGCCGCACTGCGAGCGGCGGCATCGCCCGCGGCGAGGTCGGATGCCAGTACCGGGTCGCGCAGCGCCTGCATCAGTTGCACGCGCGCCACCTCTACCACCGACTCCAGCGATTCGGCGGCCCGTGCCCGTACCTGCAGCAGGCCGTCGCGCACGCTGACTTCGCGCTGGATGAGATAGGCCTGCCAGCCGGCGAATGCGGCGAAGGCCAGCAGCACGGTGGCAGCGGCCAGCGGCAGCAACCGCGCCAGAGCCAGGCGCTCGGCCAGCCTCCGCAGAGGTTGCATCCAGTCGGCCGTTGCGCTGCTGCGTGCCTTCGCTGCCATGCGGCGTCTCCCCCGATTCAGCCGATGCCCGTGGAACCGAATCCACCCGCGCCGCGGGCACTGGGCTCGAAGGTCTCCACCCGCTGCAACCGCGCGCGCGCCACCGGCATGAACAGGATCTGCGCGATGCGATCACCGACCGCGATGGTAAACGGCGCCCGCGCCCGGTTCCAGCACGACACCATCAACGGCCCCTGGTAGTCGGCATCGATCACGCCGACCAGGTTGCCGAGCACGAGGCCATGGCGGTGACCGAGACCGGAGCGCGGCAGGATCAGCGCGCACCAGCCGGGATCGCCGATGTGGATCGCCAGCCCGGTCGGCACCAGCACGCTGTCACCCGGTGCCAGGTTCAGCTCCGACTCCGGCGCGGCACGCAGGTCCATCGCCGCGCTGCCCACGGTGGCGTACTCCGGCAACGGGATCTCGCCGCCGAGACGCGGATCGAGCACGCGGAAGCGGATGTCGATCATGGCGGAGTCCCGCGCGACGCCGCGAAGCGCCCGCCGATCACCGCGATCAGCGCCTGCGCCAGTTGCGGCTTGGGCGCGCGCGGCAAGCTGGCGTGGCCGTCCGGCCAGTACAGCTCGAGTGCGTTGTCCTCGGTCTCGATGCCCAATCCGTCGCCGACCCGGTTGGCGGCGATCAGGTCGATGCCCTTGCGCGCGAGCTTGGCGCGGGCGTGGGCTTCGAGATCCCCGGTTTCGGCAGCGAAGCCGACCAGGAAGGGTCGCCGCGGCAGTGCCGCGAGTGCGGCCAGGATGTCGGGGTTTTCCACCAGCGCCAGCGTCAGCACGGCGCCGGATTTCCGGATCTTGTCGGCGCTGGTCGTGGCCGGCCGGTAGTCGGCCACCGCTGCCGCCGCGAT
>JAJYDI010000012.1 GCA_021777635.1 Pseudomonadota bacterium | reverse complement strand
CGGTCGCCCGAAGCCGATACCGATGCCGGCCTGGCGCCGGGCTCGCAAATCCGCGAGCCCGGCTGGCGAGATCGAACGCAAGCGCTTAACACCGGCCTGAAGCCCCTTTAACGTCCATTTAAAGGGCGCCGGGTTACAACATCGGCACTGTAGTCGTGCAGCTCGAGTCCTGCTCAGGTCTGGTGTCTGGCTGATTACGGTAATCGGGGCAGTAGCTTGAGCCCGGCGCGGTCGTCCCCCACGGTCCCGCCGGGCTTTTTCTTGCCTGCGATGCGCACCGCGCACGCCGCTGCCCCCGGCGCCGTCGATAATCGCTACTCTTGCGCTGGCGCGGCCTGGCTGCCGTGCGGAGATCTCTCATGCGTGTACTCGTGATCGAGGATCACAACGACATCGCCACCAACATCGGCGACTACCTCGAGGATCGCGGCCACCTGGTGGACTTCGCCGGCGACGGCGTCACCGGCCTGCATCTCGCCGTGGTCCACGACTTCGACGTGATCGTGCTCGACCTGACCCTGCCCGGCATGGACGGGCTCGAGGTCTGCCGCAAGTTGCGCCTGGAGGCGCACAAGCAGACGCCGGTGCTGATGCTGACCGCGCGCGATGCGCTCGAGCAGAAGCTGACCGGCTTCGAGTCCGGCGCCGACGACTACATGACCAAGCCGTTCGCGCTGCAGGAACTCAGTGCCCGCCTCGAGGTGCTGGCTCGCCGCGGCAAGGGACCGCAGAGCCGCGTGCTCAAGGTCGTCGATCTCACCTACAACCTCGACACCCTCACGGTCAGCCGCGCCGGCAAGTCCATCCAGCTCAACCCGATCGGCCTGAAGCTGCTGCAGGCGCTGATGGAGGCCAGTCCTTCCGTGGTCACCCGCCACGATCTCGAGCAGCGCGTCTGGGGCGAGGAGCTTCCCGACAGCGACTCGCTGCGCGTGCACATCCACGGCCTGCGTGCCGTCATCGACAAACCGTTCGAGAAGCCGCTGATCCACACCCGGCACGGCATCGGCTACCGCATGGGCGACCTGGATGCAGACCTCACGGCGTAAGCTGCGCAGCCGCATCTTCATCTCGTTCGCGGTGTTTGGAATCGCCCTGACGTCGCTGTTTGCAGCGAGTGCGATCTATTTGCGCGATCGCCTGGAGAACCAGCTGCTGGGCAATTCGCTGGAGCGCAATCTCAACGGCTATGCCAAGGCGTTTTACGCCGACCCGGACGTGCCGATCCAGCTGCCGCTGGACAAGGTCAGCGGCATGGTCTACAGCCAGCGCAAGTTCTCCAATGTCCCGTTCGCGTGGCGCGATCTGGGCAACGGTGTTCACGACATCACTGAAACACGGCCGAACGGCAGCATCGAGGAATACAAGCTGGGTGTCCGCAAGGACCCGCATTACTGGTTTTTCGTCAAGTACGACAGCTCACAGCTGCTGAAAAGCCAAGAGCGCCTCAAGTATGCGTTGATCGCGGTAGTCATCGCATTCGCCGCACTCTCGGTGCTCATCGGCGCCTGGCTGTCGATGCGCGTGATCAGTCCGGTCACCAATCTGGCCAAGCGCCTGCGTGCCTCGCGTCGCAGCGGTGCGCTGCAGCCGCTGGCGCCGCACTTTGCCGATGACGAGGTCGGCGAGCTGGCGCGCGCGCTGGACGACTACGCCGCGCGGCTGACCGGACTGGTGCAGCGCGACCGCGAGTTCAATGCCGACGTCAGCCACGAGTTGCGCACGCCGCTGGCGGTGATCGCCAGCACGGTCGAACTGATGCTGTCCTCGCCCGACCTGAGCGACAAGCTGCGCGAGCGCCTGCGGCGCATCGAGCGCGCATCACGGCAGGCGGCGGAGATGATCGAGGCACTGCTGCTGCTGTCGCGTGCCGAGCGCCAGGGTCCGGTGAACGGCGAAACCACCGACGTCGCCCGGGTGGCCGCCGACGTGATCGAGCTGCAGCGCCCGCAGCTGGGCAGCAAGGCCGTGCACGTGCGCTTCGAGATCGAGGCGCCGTTGGCGGTCAACGCGCCTTCCTCGGTGGTTTCGGTGGCACTGGCCAACCTGATCGGCAATGCCTTCAAGTACACCCAGGCCGGCGACGTGCGGGTTCGCGTCCAGGCCGAGCGCGTGCTGGTCGAGGACTCCGGCCCCGGCATCAAGGCCGAGGACGCCGACCGCCTGTTCGAGCGCGGTGTGCGCGGTGAGGCGGCCGCCGGCAAGGGCGCGGGTCTCGGACTCGCCATCGTGCGCCGTCTCTGCGATCTCTATGGCTGGGGCGTGCGGTTGGCGCCACGGCCGGAAGGCGGCGCGGTGGCGATCCTCGACTTTGTTCCGGCTCCCGCAGCCGCGCGCGGCCCTTAGCGCGTCATGGAGCCACCGGCTCCAGCCAGCCCCAGCGATCCTCGGTACGGCCGTCGAACAGCCCGAAGTACAACGCCTGCAACTGCCGCGTCAGCGGGCCGGCCTTGCCCGCGCCGATGGTCTTGCCGTCCACCGACCGGATCGGCGTGATCTCGGCTGCGGTGCCGCACATGAACACTTCATCGGCGAGGTAGAGATATTCGCGCGGCAGGTCGCGCTCGACGACCTTGATCCCGGCCCGTTCGGCCAGCGTCATCAGCGTGTGACGGGTGATCCCGTTGAGGATCGCCGCGCTGACCGGCGAGGTGTGCAGCGCGCCATCGATCACCAGAAACAGGTTCTCGCCGGCACCTTCGCTGAGCAGCCCGGTCGAGGCGAGCGCGATGCCCTCGCCAAAACCGAGGCGGCGCGCCTCGCGCGCGATCAGCTGACCGGAAAGGTAATTGCCGCCGGCCTTGGCGCCGGCCGGAATGGTGTTGGGCGCGAACCGCTGCCAGCTCGACACGCAGGCGTCGATGCCCTGCTCCAGAACGTCGTCGCCGAGATAGGCACCCATCGGCCAGGCGGCGACCGCGACATCGGTCGGGCATTCGGCGGACAGTCCGAAGCCACCCAGGCCGCGGAAGGCCACCGGGCGGATGTAAGCGGCACCGAGGCCGTTGGCCCGGATCACCGCGCGGCAGGCGCCGGCGATGTCTTCGCGCGAATACGGCATCGGGATATCGTAGATGCGCGCCGAGTTGAACAGGCGCTTCACGTGTTCGGTCAGGCGGAAGATCATCGGCCCGCGCGGCGTGGCGTAACTGCGGATCCCCTCGAACACCGACGAGCCGTAATGCAACGCGTGCGCCATCACGTGGGTGGTGGCCGCGGCCCAGGGCTTGATCACGCCGTTGTGCCAGATGTGCTCGGGATACTGCTGGGCCATGGTCCGTGCTCCGCGGAAAACGCGCCATGATAGCGGCTCGCCGGGCGCTGAGCGGATCGCGTCCGCAGGCGTGCGGCCGGCGCGCGAACGTTCCTCCCGAGTCGCGCGCTGCCGGAACCATCCCGGGTGGGCGGCATCGATCCGGGCCGGCCTGGCCGAGTGCTCCCCGGCGCGCGCCGAATCCCGCGCTCCGGCCATCAGGACTGCAGCCACCAGCAGCCGCCGCTGTCGCTGAGTGCGAAGACCGTGCTGCTGCCGTCTTCGGCGGTGATACTCAGTTGCAGCGGGCCGCCGGCGACGCTGGCCATGCGCGCGGGCGCGGTCACGCTTGCCGACGCCGGGACGTCCGCGGAGGCGGGCGCCAATGCAAGACCGTCGACCGGCTGCCGCACCAAGGCCGCCAAGCGGCGCAGGACATCGACCGCGTCGTGCTGGGTATCTCCGTTCCACAGCATCAGGCCGGCGAGTTTGTTGACGTCGCGCTCCTGCAGCGCCAGGGCGACGCGGTCACGCAACGCCTGCGGCGACTGCGGGCACACGTGCATGGAGGGTCCCGCAGGCGCCGCCGACCCCGCCAACGCCGGCGCCATCACCAGTGACTCGTCGGCGCAGGGCTTGGCGGTGAACACCGGTTCGCCATCGCGGCCGATGCAGCGATGGATCGACTGCGGCTGCGGTTGCACCGTCGCAGCCATTGCCTTCGGCGACCGGGACGGGATTGCCACGAGACTGACGATGAACAGGACGGCAGGCAGCGCGCGCATGCCGGGAGCTTAGCCGGCCGGCCGCCGTGTGGCACGCTCAGCGCAGGCGCTGCAAGACCGCTTCGGTCGGCCTGGCGAGATTCAAGGTGTAGAAGTGCAGCTCCGGCGCGCCGCCATCGAGCAGGCGGCGGCACATGGCAGCGACCACATCGGCGGCGAACGACCGGATCGATGCGCCGTCATCGCCCCAGGCCTGCATGCGGCGCACGATCCAGCGCGGGATCTCGGCGCCGCACTGCTCGGAAAAGCGGCGCAGCTGGGTGAAGTTCGAGATCGGCATGATGCCGGGCACGATCGGCACGTTGACGCCCATGTCTCGCGCCTCGTCGACGAAACGGAAATAGGCATCGGCGTTGAAGAAATACTGCGTGATCGCTCCGTCGGCGCCGGCCTCGACCTTGGCCTTGAAGTGGCGCAGATCGATGCGTGCATCGTCGGCCTGGGGATGGGTTTCGGGATAAGCCGCAACCTCGATGCGGAAATGCCGGCCATGCTCGGCTCGGATGAAACGCACCAGGTCGGCGGCGTAGCGGAAATCGCCGCTGGTGGCCATGCCCGAGGGCAGATCGCCGCGCAGCGCGACGACCCGGGTGCAGCCGGCCGCGCGATAGCGCGCCAGCAGGTCGGCGATCTCGAGCCGCGACCCGCCCATGCACGACAGGTGCGGCACTGCATCGAGACCGTGCTGTTCGCGCAGCAGGCGCACGGTGTCCGGCGTGTAGCTCAGCGTCGAGCCGCCGGCACCGAAGGTCACCGACACGAATCCCGGCGCATGCGCCTTCAATCGCGCGACCGCACGCTCGAGCTGCTGCCGCTGCTCGTCGGTCTTGGGGGGGTAGAACTCGAAGGAAAGCCGGATCATGGATCGTTCCCCGAAGTGCGCACCGCAGCGAGAAATGCAGTCAGCTTGTATTCGTCCAGGCGACCATCGGTGCGTACGCCGGTGCAGAGGTCAAGCCCGAACGGGCGCACCGCGGCGATCGCGGAGGACACGTTGCCCGCGTGCAGGCCGCCTGCGAGAAAGACCGGCCTGGCACAGGTGCCCGCGATGCGCCGGCTCAGGCTCCAGTCGTGCACGCGGCCGGTGCCGCCCAGCTCCCGGACCGGCAGCGAGGGATCGCCCGAATCGAGCAGCAGTGCATCCACATACGCGGCTGCGGCATGCGCTTGGACGATCTCTTCCTCGGTGCGTACATGGATGACCTGGACCAGCGCGATGCCGGGCAGCGCCCTGCGCAGAATCGGGTAGGCGGCGACCGGCACCGCATCGACCATCTGCACCGTGTTACAGCCACAGCGCCGCTGCTGATCGATGATCGCTTCGGCGTCGCGCAGCGCGGTCAGCAGAAACGTCGCCACGCCGGGTGGCACGTCCGCGGCGATAGCCGCGATGGCATCTTCGTCGAGCACGCCCGGGCCGCTGGGCATTGCCGAGACCAGTCCCAGCGCGGAGACGCCATGGCGAACGGCGATCCGTGCTTCGTCGCGGTCGCGGATGCAGCAGACTTTCACGCGCGGCAACGGCTGCATCGAGCACCTCGCATGCGGATGCGGGCGCATCGCTGCGCTCGCCATGGCCTCAATACCGGTAATGCCCGGGCTTGTACGGCCCTTCGATCGGCACGCCGAGATAGGCGGCCTGCGCGGCGCTGAGCGTGGTCAGCTTGACGCCGATCTTCTCCAGGTGCAGGCGCGCGACTTCCTCGTCCAGTTTCTTGGGCAGGATGTAGACCTTCGCTTCATAGCGATCCCTGTTCGCCCACAGGTCGATCTGCGCCAGCGTCTGGTTGGAGAACGAGTTCGACATCACGAAGCTGGGATGGCCGGTCGCGCAGCCCAGATTGACCAGGCGGCCCTCGGCCAGCAGGAAGATCGAGTTGCCCTTGGCGAACGTGTACTTGTCCACCTGCGGCTTGATGTTGAGCCGGGTGGCACCCGAGTTGTTGAGCCGGTCGACCTGGATCTCGTTGTCGAAGTGGCCGATGTTGCAGACGATCGCCTGATCCTTCATCGCCTGCAGGTGCTCCAGCGTCAGCACGTCCTTGTTGCCGGTGGTGGTGACGTAGATGTCGCCGCGGCCCAGCGTGCTCTCGACGGTGTTGACCTCAAAGCCCTCCATCGCCGCCTGCAGCGCGTTGATCGGATCGATTTCGGTGACCACCACGCGCGAGCCGTAAGCACGCAACGAGTGCGCGCAGCCCTTGCCGACATCGCCGTAACCGCAGACCACGGCGACCTTGCCGGCCAGCATCACGTCCATCGCGCGCTTGAGGCCGTCGGCCAGCGACTCGCGGCAGCCGTAGAGGTTGTCGAACTTGCTCTTGGTCACCGAGTCGTTGACATTGATCGCCGGCACCAGCAGCGAGCCGGCCTCGGCCAGCTGGTACAGACGATGCACGCCGGTGGTGGTCTCTTCCGAGACGCCCTTCCAGTCCTTGACCACGGCGTGCCAGTAGCCCGGGCGCTCGGCGGCGACGCGCTTGAGCAGGTTCTTGATCACCTGCTCCTCGTGGCTGCCCGACGGCGTGTTGACCCAATCGCTGCCGTTTTCCAGCTCGTAGCCCTTGTGGATCAGCAGGGTCACGTCGCCCCCGTCATCCACCACCAGCTGCGGGCCCTGCGTGCCGCCGGCAAAGCTCAGCGCATCGAGCGTGCAATCCCAGTATTCCTCCAGCGTCTCGCCCTTCCAGGCGAACACCGGCGTGCCGCTGGCGGCGATCGCCGCGGCGGCATGGTCCTGGGTGCTGAAGATGTTGCAGCTCGCCCAGCGCACCTCGGCGCCGAGATCCTTCAGCGTCTCGATCAGCACCGCGGTCTGGATCGTCATGTGCAGGCTGCCGGTCACGCGCACGCTCTTCAGCGGTCGCGCGGCGGCGTATTTCTTGCGAATCGCCATCAGCCCGGGCATTTCCTGTTCGGCGATGTCGATTTCCTTGCGCCCGAAATCGGCCAGGGAAAGGTCGGCGACCTTGAAGTCCTGACCACTGGAGGGTGTTGTCTTGACGGCATGCATGGCGGGTCTCCGGTGAAATGGGGCGCCCGCCCCGGGGGGCGGACGGCGGCGAGGAACTCGCCTCAACCGGGCGCCGTTGCAGTCGGGCGTCCGCCGAGCCTGGCTCCGGCTTGCACGGAGTCGCAGCGCCCCTCGGCGGGCGCGGTGCGGCAGACGCAAGCGCGGCTGCCGCGTGCAGCGTTACTTGCGTCGCGTGAGGCCGGCGTCCGCGCGCAGCGCGTCGGCGCGATCGGTCTTCTCCCAGGAGAACGCGGTATAGGTCTCGCCGTTGGCGAGCTTGACCTCGTAGGGTGCGCGGCCGAAGTGGCCGTAGGACGCGGTGGCCTGGTACATCGGATGCACGAGATCGAGCATCCGGATGATGCCGTAGGGACGCAGGTCGAAGTGCTTGCGGATCAGCTTCTCGATCTTTTCATCGCTGATCTTGCCGGTGCCGAAGGTGGTCACCGAGATCGATGTCGGGTGGGCGACACCGATGGCATAGCTGACCTGGATCTCGCAGCGCTCGGCAATGCCGGCGGCAACGAGATTCTTGGCGACGTAGCGCGCGGCATAGGCCGCCGAGCGATCGACCTTGGACGGGTCCTTGCCGGAGAACGCGCCGCCACCGTGGCGCGCCCAGCCGCCGTAGCTGTCGACGATGATCTTGCGGCCGGTCAGGCCGCAGTCGCCTACCGGTCCGCCGATCACGAACTTGCCGGTCGGATTGACATGGATACGCCTGGCCGGAACCTCGTCCAGCCAGACCTTGGGCAGCACCGGTTTGAGGATGTGCTCGCGTACCGCCTCGACCAGATCCTTGTGCCTGACCGACGGATCGTGCTGGGTCGAGAGCACGACCGCGTCGATGCCCACGGCCTTCTCGTTTTCGTAACGCAGCGTGACCTGGCTCTTGGCATCCGGGCGCAGCCACGGCAGCGGCGACTTCTTCGCCTTGCGCACCCTGGCCTGCTGTTCGACCAGGCGGTGCGCGTAGTAGATCGCCGCCGGCATCAGCTCCTTGGTCTCGTTGCAGGCGTAGCCGAACATCAGGCCCTGGTCGCCCGCACCCTGCTCTTCCGGCTTCTTGCGATCGACGCCCTGGTTGATGTCGGGCGACTGCTTGCCGATCAGATTGAGGATGCCGCAGGTGGCGCCATCGAAACCGACATCGCTGGAGTCGTAGCCGATATCGACGATCACCTTGCGCGTCAGCGATTCCAGGTCCACCCAGGCGCTGGTGGTCACCTCGCCGGCGACGATCGCCACGCCGGTCTTGACCATCGTCTCGCAGGCCACGCGCGCGCGCTTGTCCTGCGCCAGGATGGCGTCGAGGACGGCGTCGGAGATCTGGTCGGCGACCTTGTCCGGGTGACCTTCGGACACCGATTCGGAGGTGAAGAGGTAGCTGCTCATGGGCGGGTTATATCCTTCGATGCGGATGAAGGGATGAATTGGAGGCGCGCATGATACACCGCGCATTTCGAGGCTGCAGGGTGGTCGCGTGGCGCACCGTTCAGGCGGCGGACCGCGCGTGCGCCACCCCGGCCGCCAGCGCGTCGAAATAGTCGCGAGTCAGGCGCCACTGCTCCTGCCCGCTCACGGCGACGTTGACGACCGCGCGAAAGGCAGCGTTTTCCGCGCGGTCCCGCGCGTACCAGCCGAGATGCTTGCGGGCAATGCGCAAGCCCTGCTGCTCGCCATGGAATGCGTACAGCGCCTCGAGGTGGCCAAGCAGGATGTCGCGGATCTCGCGCGGTGAAGGCTCGGGCAACCGCGTACCGATGGCGAGGAAGTGCGCGATCTGGCGCAAGATCCACGGCCGCCCCTGCGCGGCACGGCCGATCATCACCGCGTCCGCGCCGGTGACGGCAAGTACCGCGCGCGCCTTCTCCGGCGAGTCGATGTCGCCGTTGGCGATGACCGGAATGCGAACCGTGGCCTTGACTGCAGCGATCGTGGCGTATTCGGCCTCGCCCTCGTAGCGGTCGGCGCGAGTGCGTCCGTGCACGGCCAGCGCGGCGATGCCGGCATCCTCGGCGATGCGTGCGATGCGCACGGCATTGCGATGTTCGCGGTCCCAGCCGGTGCGGATCTTCAGCGTCACCGGCACCGGCACCGCCGCGACCACGGTCGCGAGGATGCGCGCCACCAGCGGCTCGTCCTGCAGCAGCGCCGAACCGGCCCAGACGTTGCACACCTTCTTCGCCGGACAGCCCATATTGATGTCGATGAGATCGGCGCCATGCTCGACGTTGTAGCGCGCCGCGGCGGCCAGCAGCGCCGGATCGTGACCGGCGATCTGCACGCTCACCGGCTCGGGCTCCCCGACATGGTCCATGCGCCGGAGCGACTTGGCCGTGCCCCACAGGCGCGCGTCGGCGCTGGTCATCTCCGACACGGCCAATCCTGCGCCCAGCCGCTTGCACAGCTGACGAAAAGGCTTGTCGGTGACACCGGCCATCGGAGCCAGAACGACCGGCGGATCGATGCGGTAAGGGCCGATCAGCATATGCCCAGTGTAAGCGAGCACGCCGGGCAGGTCTGCGCGCAAGACCACCCCGGCGGTCCGCGGAGCGGATAGAGCGGGTGGTAAAAACCCCGCTGCGGCCCGGGTTATCGCGACGGCACCGAGGGTTGCGACGACCGGGTCACGTGCCGGCCCCCGCCCCGCCCCGGCATGACGGCTGCAAACAATGGTGCCCCCGACTCTCCGCGGATCGGTTTCGGTCGCTGTTTCCTGCACACTACGCGGACCGGCCCGTGCTCGCTGACTGCACGCACCGGCGTTGTCGGCCATCGGGCATGCCATCCGGCGTCGGATGTCGGCTGCGGTGTCTCATCCGCTGCGCGGTCATGGGGTTGTGCGCGTGCTCCGATCCACGCTGGTCTTCGCTATCGGTCTGGCTGCCGTGGGCACGACCCATGCCGCCACAGCATTCGACCGCGCCTTGTTCCGTCGCGAGGTGGTCGCCAACCCGGCGCAGGCGCTTGCCCAGGGCCGGAAGCTGCTCGACAGCAATGGGCTGGCACAACATCCCGGCCAGGAACGCGAGCTGCTGTGGCTGATGGGCCGCGCGGCGCTGCTGAAGGCCGACGATGCCGCCCTGGCCGAGGTCAACCTGCGTCTTGGCAGCCTGGCCGAGGTGCGCCATGACGACCTGGCAAGGGCCTATGCCGGTTTTCTGCGCGCGTGGCTGCTGCTCGACCGCGGCAAGACCGACGCCGGGCTCGGCGATGCGCTGCGCGCCGCCGCGCTGCTGCAGGATCGCAGCGATCCGGCCACGCGCGGCCTGGTCGCCTATCAACTATGCAACGCCTACTCCGAGGCCGGCGACTATCACCGCGCGCAAGCCCAGTGCGACCACGCGCTTGACGCCTACAGCGATCTGCACGATTCCGAGCGCATCGCCGGCGCGGAGAATCTCAAGGCCGAGGTGCTCTACAACCTCGGCCAGATCCAGGCCAGCATTGCCCTGCTGGAGGATGCGCGCCAGCGTTACCACGCGGCGCAGGACGCGCCGCGAGCCGGAATCATCGATGACAATCTGGCGCGCCTGGACCTCGAACAGGGCAAGGCCGCGGCGGCGATCCGCCTCTCGCGCCGCTCGCTGGCCGAGGCGGAACATGCCGGACGTGTCAGTCATGTGATCCTGGCCCGCGCCAACATCGCCCGCGCCGAGTCGGCGCTGGGCCAGCATGCGGCCGCGCTCGCCGACATCAGCGCCGATGTCGCCGCCGCGCGCCAACATCACCTGGCCGGACTGCTGCCGGATCTGCTCGACACCGAAAGCCGCATCGCCGAGGCCGCCGGTCGGCTCAAGCAGGCCCTGCATGCCGCGCGCGCCGAGGCAAATGAAATATCGAGCCAGCAGGCCACGATGGATACCGGCGCCGATGTCGCCGCGCTCGAGGCACGCTTCGCCACGCGCGAAAAGGAACTGCGCATCGGCGAGCTCGAACGCGCCAATCGCATCAAAGCGCTCGAGCTGGTGACCGCGCAGGCGGACGCGGCCAAGCACCAGGCCCAACTGGCGCGCCAGCAGCTGAAGTTCGCTTTTGCCAGCCTGCTGGCGGTCGGCGCCGGGCTGATCGCGCTGACTCTGTTCCTGCTGCTGCGCGGCCAGCGCCAGCATGGCGCGCAGTACCGCGAGCAGGCACTGCGCGATCCGCTGACCGGACTGGAAAACCGCCGCGCCTTCTTCAGCCGGCTGCAGGCACTGGTCAGCGGGCAGGTCGGCGAGCCACCGCATGCCCTGCTGCTGCTCGACCTCGACCACTTCAAGCAGATCAACGATCGTGGCGGCCATCCACTGGGCGACATCGTGCTGGTCAGCGTCGCCCGTTGCCTGGAGGAGACGCTGGCCGGAGCCGGCCAGCTGGCGCGCATCGGCGGCGAGGAGTTCGGCGTGCTGTGCAGCGGACGCGATCCGTCATCTGCACTGACCCTGGGCGAGCGCCTGCGCGCCGCGGTCGCCGGACTGCGGGTGCCGACCGCCGATGCGCCCGATCTGACCATCACGCTGAGCGTCGGCGTCGCCGTGCTGGACACCCTCGGCGAGGATGCCGACGCCTGGATCCGGCGCGCCGATCGCGCCCTCTATGCGGCCAAGGCGCGCGGCCGCAATACCGTGGTCGAGGCGGCGCCGGCGACCTGACGGCAACCCGGGCTGCCGCAATCGGCAACGCGGGGGTCACTGCCATCCGGCCGAAACGGCGGCATGCCTGCCGCGGGACCGCGATGCCGGGGCCCGGTCCCGGAATCACGATCCGCGGCAAACTCCGGATCAGAGCGTCTTGGTGCAGAAAAACCAGTCCGCGCACTCGTAACCTTCGTGCATCCGCTGCTCGGCAGCGGCGGTCGTCTGCGGCGGCGGAACGATCACCCTGTCGCCCGGCTGCCAGCCCTCGGGCGTGGCCACGCCATGCTTGTCGGAGGTCTGCAGCGCGGCGACCAGACGCAGGAACTCGGGAATCGAGCGGCCATTGCTCATCGGGTAGTAGACCATCGCCCGCAGCACGCCCTTGTCGTCGATGATGAAGGTGGCGCGCACTGCCGAGGTGTCGGAGGCGCCAGGCTGGATCATGCCGTAGGCGTGGGCCACGCGCATCGACAGGTCCTCGATGATCGGGAACGGGATCTCGATGCCGAACTTGTCCTTGATCGCGCGCGCCCAGGCGATGTGCGCGTAGTTGCTATCGATCGACAGGCCCAGCAGCTCGGTTCCCAGCTTGCGGAAGGCCGGATACGCCTTGGCAAAGGCGATGAACTCGGTGGTACAGACCGGGGTGAAGTCGGCCGGGTGCGAAAACAGCACCAGCCACTGGCCACGGTAGTCCGAGAGCTTCTTCTCGCCGTGGGTGGTCTTGGCGCTGAAGTCGGGGGCGGGCTCGTTGAGGCGCGGCAGGCCGGCCGTGGGGGTCTCAGTCATTGGATACTCCTGGGCAGCAATGGAATTGATATTTCTACATTAGAAATATCTAAACTTATAATACGGATCGAGCTGCAGCGCTCCCAATCGACACTTGCAATGGCCGCGATCGCCGCCGGCTATGGATGCACAGACGTCGCGTGTCGACGTGCGGCAACCTCGTCCCGGGTCGGCATCGCCGAGGCGGCACCGACACGCTCGGTGCTCAGCCCGGCCGCCGCGCTGGCCCATGCCACCGCCATCGCGAACGTTCCACCTGCAGCGCGTGCCAGTTCAGCGGCCAGCGCGCCACTGAACGCGTCACCGGCGCCGCTGCTGTCGACGCTGCGCGCCGGAAACGCCGGCACCCGATAAGCCACCGCATCCGCGCCGCGCAGGCGGGCACTTCCAGCATGCGAGACGAAACAGCCGCGCGCACCCAGGGTGATCACCACCGTCGGCACCGGCAGCCGGCGCGCCAGCGCATGCAGTTCCGCATCGGTGCCGTCGGCCAGCACACCCGGATCGAGGCACGTGCCGTCGAGGCGGGACAGCAGCGCCACGAACTCGGTTTCATTGGGCGTGACGAGATCGCAGGAAGCCAGCAGCATGTGATCAAGTTCGGCGTGAACGGGAGCGGGGTTGAGCAGCGCCAGCGCACCGTGATCCCGCGCAAGACACAACGCCGCTCGCACCGGCGCGATCCCGGTCTCAAGCTGTGCCAGCACCACGCGGGCCGAGGCGAAATCCGCGCGTGCCGCGCGCACAAACGCCGCATCGAGACGCTCGTTGGCGGCCAGATGCACGAGGATCCGGTTCTGGCCGTCGGCATCGATCAGCACGCAGGCGCTGCCGGTGGCTGCGCCGGTGACGATCTGCCAGCGGCAGGCCAGTCCCTCGTGCTCCGCATGGTGTCGCGCGAGGCCGGCGAGCGTGTCGTCGCCGAGCGCGGCAATCAGACAGGTGGGTACACCTTGGCGATGACAGGCCATGGCTTGGTTGTAGCCCTTGCCACCCGGCCCGGTCGCGAAACCCAGCGCGCGCCGCGTCTCGCCCGGCTGCGGCAGGCAGTCGCTGCGCCAGGCATAGTCCTGGTTGTAGCTGCCGACGACGACGACGGCGGGATGCATGGTCGTCTACAGCGCGTGCAGCACGCCGGCGATGGTGGCGGTCATGAACGTCGCCAGCGATCCGCCCAGTACCGCGCGCAGGCCGAAGCGCGCCAGGTCCTGGCGCCGCCCCGGCGCGATGCCGCCGATGCCACCGATCTGGATCGCGATCGAGGAGAAGTTGGCGAAGCCGCACAGCGCATAGGTGGCGATCAGGCGGCTCTGCGGCAGCAGTTGGCCGAGGTGCTTGGACATGTCGACGTAGGCGACGAACTCGTTGATTACCACTTTCTCGCCGATGAAGCTGCCGACCAGCGGCGCGTCGTGCCAGGGCACGCCGATCAGCCACGCCACCGGCGCCAGCACCCAGCCGAAGATCGTCTGCATGCTCAGCTGCACGTCGCGACCCGAAGTCTGCGACAACCAGTGGTTGATGGTGCCGGCGGGGTCGGCGCCCCAGGCATGCGCGCCCAGCCACTGGATCGGCGCATTGAGCAGCGCGATCAGGGCGATGAAGGCCAGCAGCATCGCACCGACGTTGAGCGCCAACTTGAGCCCGTCGCCGGCGCCGGTGGCGGCGGCGTCGATCACATTGGCGGTGCTGCGCTCGACCTGCATCCTGACCGTGCCGCGGGTCAGCGGCTCGCCAGTCTCGGGAATAAGGATCTTGGCCAGCATCAGCGTCGCCGGCGCGGCCATGATCGAGGCGGTGAGAAAGTGCTTGGCGTAGAACTCCATCTGCGCCGGATCGTTGTGCCCCAGCAGGCCGACATAGGCCGCCATCACCGAGCCGGCGATATGCGCCATGCCGCCGATCATCACCGTCATCAGCTCCGACTCGGTCATGCGCTCGATGTAGGGCTTGATCGTCAGCGGCGCCTCGGTCTGGCCGATGAACACCGAAGCGCAGACGCTGGTGGTCTCGGCGCCGGACACGCGCATCACCTTGGTGATCACCCAAGCCATGCCGCGCACGATGCGCTGCATCACGCCGAGGTGATAGAGCACGCCGGTCAGTGCGGCGAAGAACACGATCGTCGGCAGCACCTGCAGAGCGAACACGTAGCCGATGTTCGGATTGGCGGCGTCGACCAGATTGCCGAAGATGAAGCTGGAGCCGACACTGACGTAGCTCATCAGCCGGACGAAGCCGATCGCCAGCGCATTGAAGATGTCGCGCCCAAGCGGCACCTTCAGCACGAAGCTGGCAAACACGATCTGCAGGGCGACGCCGGTCGCGACCAGTCTCCAGTCGATCGCGCGGCGGTTGTTCGAAAACATCGCGGCAATCGACAGCAGCACGGCCAGGCCAAACAGGCCGAACAGGATGCGGCCCAGGACGTCGAGCATGCAGAATCCCCTCTTGCAGCCGGCGGCCGAGATCCCGCGCCGGAATGCGCCGCAGCGTAGAGCATCGCGGCGCGCAGCGGCAAGGCATGCGGGACCTGGCCCGGCGTCGCGGCGCGGCGTCGATTCAGGGCAGCAGCTTGCCGGGGTTGAGGATGCCGTCGGGGTCGAATGCGGCCTTGATACCGTGCATCAGCCCCAGCGCGCCGGGATCGAGTGCGCGGGTCATGAACTCGCGCTTGGCCAGTCCGATGCCATGCTCGCCCGACAGCGTGCCGTCGAGGCGGATCACCGCGTCGAACAACGCCGCCAGACAGGGCTCGGCGGCAGCCTGCTCGCGCGCGTCACGCGGCAGCAGGTTGACGTGCAGGTTGCCGTTGCCGGCGTGGCCGAAGCAGACGATCGGCAGCCCATGTCGCGCGGACAGCGCCTTGGCCGCGGCCACCAGCTCGGGCACGCGGCTGACCGGCACCACCACGTCCTCGTTGATCTTCTGCGGCGACAGGTTGCGCAACGCCGGCGACAGCGCCTTGCGCACCGCCCACAGCGCCTCGGCCTCGGCGGCCTCGGCGGCAACGCGCAATTCGAGCAGGCCGTCGCCGCGTGCGGCGCGACTGACCGCCGCCACGGCAGCGGCAAGGGTCTCGGGAGCGCCGTCGACCTCGATCAGCAGCAGCGCACCGGCCTCCGGAACGGCGGCGCCGTCGCGATGCGCGCGCGCCAGCGCCAGCGAGGTGTCATCGAGAAACTCCAGTGCACAGGGCGTGACCGGCTGCGCCATGATCCGCGCCACGGCATGCGCTGCCGCATCGACATCGACATAGGCAGCGCGCAGGGTCGCCACGGCCTCGGGTTTCGGCATCAGCCGGAGCGTGGCCTCACTGATCAGCGCCAGCGTGCCCTCGGAGCCGACCAGCAGCCGCACCAGGTCGTAACCGGTGGCGCCCTTGGTGGTCGGCGTGCCGCAGCGCAGTTCGGAGCCGCTGCCGGCGACCGCGCGCAATGCCAGCACGTTCTCGCGGGTGGCGCCATATTTCACCGTGCGCGGGCCGCCGGCGTTGCAGGCGAGATTGCCACCGACCGTGCAGTACGGTGCCGAAGTCGGGTCCGGCGGCCAGAAGAAGCCAAGTTCCGCCAGCGCGCGCTGCAGATCGCCGTTGAGCAGCCCGGGCTCGACTACCGCGATGCGGTCCTCCGGCACGATGCGCAGGATACGGTTCATGCGCTCGAACGACACCACCACGCCGCCCGCGGTCGGCACCGTGGCACCCGTGGTGTTGGTGCCGCGACCGCGCGCGATCACCGGCACCCGGTGCGTGCGGCAGGCCTGCACCAGGGCGACGATCTGCTCGTGCCGGTGTGGAAACACCACGGCATCGGCAGCTGCCGAGCGCCGCGAATTGTCGTAGCCGTAGGTCAGCCGGGTCGCCGCGTCGCAACGCAATGCGGCGCCGGGAAAAATCGCGGCGAGCGCTTCGAACAGCGCCGCAGGCAGGGTGCCGGATGACATCGCGCTCACGTCGCCGCGTCCGCTTCGAAGGCATGCCGCAGCCATCGTGCGGGCGCCGAGGCCGCCGCGCCGTCAAAGGCGACCACATCGAACCGGCAGGGACGATCCGCCAGCGCCGGATGCGCCTGCAGGTACAGCGCGGCGGCACGGATCAGGCGTGCACGCTTGCCGGCGCCGACCGAAGCCGCGGCGCCGCCCTGGGCGGAGCAGCCGCGATAGCGCACCTCGACGAAGACCATGCAGCCATCGTCGCGCATCACCAGGTCGATCTCGCCGTAGCGGGTGCCGTAGTTGCGCTCCAGCAGGATCAGGCCCGCCCGTTGCAGCAGCCCGAGCGCGCGCGTTTCGAAGTCGTCGCCGACGGCGCGCATGCGCTCAGGGCTCCGTGCCGCCACCGGCCGGCGGACTGAGCTGCAGGCCGCCGGCCAGCGGCCGCGCCAGCCCGTTGTCGAAACGCAGCCACAGCGGCACGCGCTGGATGTGTCCTTGCGCGTCCGCGGTCAGCTGGCCGGTCGCGCCCGCGACATAGCTGCCCGGATGCGCGCGCAGCCAGTCGAGATAGGGCACCAGCGCCCAGGCATCCATGCCGAACGCGAACAAGCGCGCGGCGCGCCCGTCGACATCGGGCAACTGGCCGGACAGCTCGCTGCGCGAGGGCAATCCCGGCTGGGCGTCGAACAGCCACGGCGCGTCGCCGAACTCGATGCCATCGAGGTCGCGATCGGCATTGGGGTCATCGCGCAGACCGTACACCGACGCGGTGGCGTAAGCCGGTTGACGCAGCCGTGCCACGCGCAATTGCGGCAGCAGCAAGCGCCCCTGCTCGGGACGTACCGCCATGAAGATGCCGGTGTTGGCCGGCACGCCGCCGGCGATCGCGCTGCGGATCGCACTGGCGTAGTTGACGCTGCCCACCGGCAGCTGCGCGCTGCCGATCACGGTGCCGCCGCCGGCCTCGAACTGCGCGGCGAAAGCGCGCGCCGCGCGCACCGCGGCGTCATCGTCACCATGGAACACCAGTGCGTTGCGCAGGCCGTCGGCAAGCATCCGCGCCGCGGTCTGGGCGCCCTCGCTCTCCGGCATCAGCGCGAACTCGGCGCTGCCGGGCGGCGGCGAGGTGCCGTTGTCCGGATGATTGAGGGCCAGCAGCGGCACCGGCAACGGCTGCGCGAACAGCGCGGCGACGCCCTCGCGCGCCAGCGGACCGACCACCAGCTGGGCGCCGTCTGCAACAGCCTGCCGGTAAGCCGTCACCGCGCCGGCGGCGGTACCCTGGCTATCGTAGAAACGCACCAGCGGTCGCGGTTGGCCGTCGCGCGCCGACTCGAAGTAGTCAGTCAGAAATCCGTCGCGCACGGCACGGCCGGCAGCCGCCAGCGGCCCGCTCTGCGGCAGCAGCACCGCGATTCGCTGATAGGCACGGTAACCTTCGCGCAGCGCGCCCTGACCCTGCGCCACCTGGGTGCCCACCGGACTGGCCAGTTCGGGCAGGGACCGCGGCAGGGCGGTACCCAGCTTCGCCAAGGCGCGCCCGATCCATGGCAGCATGGGATCGCTCGCCGGCAGTGCGGCCGCACGCTGCTTGAGCGGACCCGCGCCCAACCCCGCCAGCAGCGACACCAGGGCCCTCTGGTTGGCCGTCGCAGCCGCGCCGCGCAGGCCGGACTCCATCCGTACCCGCGCGACGGCGGCGGCCCAGCGATCGCCGATCGCCGCCGAGGCCAGCGCCTGGACGCGTTGCGCACGCAGGGTTTCGTCCGGCGACAGCCCGGCCGGCAGTCCCGCGACCAGTCGCAACGCATGCTGCGGATCCTTGCGCGCCAGCGCCCGTTCGGCGGACAGCAGATCGAAACGGGCGCGATCGCCGGCACCGAGCCGGCTGCGGTGCACCAAGGTCAGCTCGGCATCGGCGCGGCCACCCAGGCCTCCGGCCTGCAGCGCCTCGGCGGCGCGCAGGCGATAGCCGTCACCGGCTGCACCGCCCTGTGCCGCAAGGTCGAGCCATCCACGGGCCGCTCCGGCGTAATCCCCGCGCGCATCCAGCGCCTGCGCCTGAGCCGCCTGCGCCTGCTGCGCGGGCGTCGGTCCGCCGAGGCTGGCACAGCCGGCCAGCAGCAGGACCGCGATAACGGGAAGCAACAGGGCGCGCAGGCGATGCATGCGAATTCCTTGATGCCGGCAGGGACGATTGCGCGATGATAGCGAATCGCGCCGCCTCGCCGTGGCGCCGGAGACAGGCATGCATCCGCCCCCGGGCACGCTATGGGTGGTGGCGACCCCGATCGGCCACCTCGACGACCTCAGCCCGCGCGCCGTGGACACGCTGCGGCGGGCCGCGCTGATCGCCGCCGAGGACACCCGCCACAGCCGGCCGCTGCTCGCCCACTACGGCATCGCCACTGCGCTGACCGCGCTGCACGAGCACAACGAACGCGAAGCCGCCGCCGCGCTGCTGGCGCGCCTGGCCAGCGGCGACGATGTCGCGCTGATCGCCGATGCCGGAACGCCGCTGATCAGCGATCCCGGTTACCGGCTGGTGCGCGCCGCCCGCGCCGCCGGCTTGCGGGTATCGCCTGTGCCGGGCGCCTGCGCGGCGATCGCCGCGCTGTCGGTCGCGGGCCTGGCCAGCGACCGTTTCGTGTTCGAGGGCTTCCTGCCCGCCAGGCCAGCCGCGCGACGCGCCCGCCTGCAGACACTGGCCGGCGAGCCGCGCACGCTGGTGCTCTACGAATCCGCGCACCGCATCGAGGAGTCGCTGGCCGACCTCGCCGATGTGTTCGGCATCGACCGCGAGGCGGTGCTCGCGCGCGAGCTGACCAAGCGCTTCGAGACCGTGCTGACACTGCCGTTGGGCGAACTCGCCGCACGCGTCGCCGCCGATGCCGATCAGCGCCGCGGCGAATTCGTGCTGCTGGTCGCGGGCCATGCCGAAGCGGAAGACGCGTGCCTGCCGGAAGGCCGCCGCGTATACGCCCTGCTGCGCGAGGAGCTGCCGCCGGCACGCGCCGCGCGCCTCGCCGCCGCGATCACCGGTGCGCCGCGGCGGGCGCTGTACGCCGGCAACGAGACCTGAAAGACGCTGCCGCCGGGGATCGCGCCGGCAGCCGCAGCGCGCGACAATGGCCCGTTCCGGGAGGCCCGCATGTCCAACCCAACTTACGGCGATCCGCTGCGGATCGCCGGCCGCAGCTTCCATTCGCGTCTGCTGACCGGCACCGGCAAGTACCGGGATTTCGACGAGACCCGCCGCGCCACCGAAGCCGCGGGCGCAGAGATCGTCACCGTCGCGATCCGCCGCATGAACCTGGGTCAGGATCCGGGCCAGCCCAGCCTGCTCGACGTGCTGCCGCCGGAGCGTTACACGATCCTGCCCAACACCGCCGGCTGCTACACCGCCGAGGACGCCGTGCGCACCTGCCGGCTGGCGCGCGAGCTGCTGGACGGCCACGCCCTGGTCAAGCTGGAGGTGCTGGGCGACGCACGCACGCTGTATCCCGACGTGGTGCAGACATTGAAAGCCGCCGAGATGCTGGTCGGCGAGGGTTTCGAGGTCATGGTCTATACCAGCGACGACCCGATCCTGGCGCGTCAGCTGGAGCAGATCGGCTGTGTCGCGGTGATGCCGCTGGCGGCGCCGATCGGCTCCGGACTGGGCATCCAGAATCGCTACACCCTGCTCGAGATCATCGAGAACGCCAAGGTGCCGATCATCGTCGATGCCGGCGTCGGCACCGCCTCGGATGCCGCGATCGCGATGGAACTGGGCTGCGACGGCGTGCTGATGAACACCGCGATCGCCGGCGCGCGCGACCCGGTGCGCATGGCGCAGGCGATGAAGCTGGCGGTCGAGGCCGGGCGCGCGGCATTCCAGGCCGGCCGCATCCCGCGCAAACGCTGCGCCTCGGCGTCCAGCCCGCTCGACGGCACCCTGGCCTGAGCCATGACCGCCGCGACGACGGATGCCCTTCCCCATCGCCTCGCAGCGCCCCGTCCGCAGCTTCGTGCCGCGGGACGGGCGAGCCGGGATGTGTCCGATGCCTTGAAGGGCAGCGCGCGCCGGCGGGGCCCGGCCATGGGCGGTCGGGCCGGCACCACGCAGCAGGGGCGGTTGGCATGCCCGACGAGGCCTGATGATCACCGACAACGCTAACCCGCC
>JAJYDI010000011.1 GCA_021777635.1 Pseudomonadota bacterium | reverse complement strand
CGATCCGGAGCGCGGCGGCGCAGGCGGCAGGCGCCAGCACCAAGGCAAGCACGAGGGCTGCGCCCAGCCAGGCGAGCGGTGCGATGAAGGGAAGGCCTTGCTGGGCGGCGGACACCGCGCCGGCGGCAAAGATCACCACGGGCACCATCAGCGGCAGCAGCATCAGGGCCAGAAGCATACCAGAGCGACGGGTGCCGACGGTCAGCGCCACGACCAGCGCGCCAAGCAGACTCATCAGCGGTGTCGCCAGCACCAGTGCGGCCATCAGCACCGGCAGCACCGCGGCCGGAAGGTGCAGCATCGCGGCCAGCAGCGGACTGGCCAGCAGCAGCGGCAGCGCGGTGGTCAGCCAGTGCGCGAGGATCTTGGCCGCCAGCAGCAGTCCCAGCGGCTGCGGCGCCAGCATCAGCTGTTCGAGGCTGCCGTCCTCGCAATCGGGGCGGAACAGGCCGTCCAGCGAGAGCAGCATTGCCAGCAGCACAGTGACCAGCACCACGCCGGCGGCGATCCGCGAGAGCAGGGCGCCTTCGGGACCGAGCGCAAACGGGAACAGGGTTGCGACGATCAGCGCATACAGCACCGGAAGCGCCGCCTCGCCGCGCCGCCGCCAAGCCAGCAACAGATCGCGGCGCAGGACCGCAACATAGCCGGCGCGTGCCGAAGGCGTGCTCACGACAGGGCGATCCGGCGCGTGGCGTGGTCGCGGAAGGACACGGCCCCATGCGTGGTGACCAGCGCCGCACCGTGGCCGGCGACGTGGACGTCGAGCAGTCGGTTGACCAGTGCGATACCAGCGCGATCGAGGTTGGCGAACGGTTCGTCCAGCAGCCACAACTGCGCCGGCAGCAGACGCAAGCGTGCCAGCGCAGCGCGCTTTTTCTGGCCTGCGGACAGCTGGCGCACCGGCACGTCGGCGTATCCGTCGAGGCCGACCTCGATGATGGTGTCGGCGACGCCGCATCCTTCACGCTGTCCGTAAAGGCCCGCGGCGGTGGCGAGATTTTCGCGCACGCTGAGATCCGCCTTGAGGCCCAGCTGGTGTCCCAGCAGCAGTGCCATGCCGGCCGCGGCGGGGTCGCCCGGAGCGAGACCGCCGACGCGCGCGGTGCCCGAACTGGCGCGCAGCAAACCGGCCAGAATGCGCAGCAGGGTGGTCTTGCCGCTGCCATTGTCGCCCTCGATCAGTCCGATCTCGCCACCGGCAAGATCGAAGTCGAGTGGCCCGAACACCGGCTCATCGCGGCGCGCGAAGGCGAGCTCGCGAACCTCAAGCAAGGTCGCGGTGGCAGGGGAAGGGCGAGGATTCATGCGCGGGTGGACTCCAACGCCCATTTTGCCCATTCGCAGCCCGCAGTGTCCACGCGACTGAGCGCCGCAGCCCGATTTGAGTGATACAACCGCAGCCGTGTCGGTGCCGCGCGTCGCGGCCCTTAGGCTCCATGGTGCGGCGAGTGATTCGAGAAGTCGCGAACTGCCGTCGGATTGCCCGCGGCATATCCGTTGCCGCGCTCAGGACGGCGCATCGTCATAGCTCACCGCCAGCACGCAGAACCGACGTCGCCCACCGGGCAACTCCGCTTCGATCTCGGCGTTGACGCGCCTTCCCAGCAGCGCGCGGGCCAGCGGCGAATCCACGCTGATCCAGCCGCGGCGGGCATCGGTCTCGTCGGGTCCGACGATGCGATGGCAATGCTCTGCACCGCGGTCGTCTTCGAGCCGGATCCAGGCGCCGAAATACACCGCGTCGCGGTCGCTGGGGTGGCCTTCCGCCACCTTGAGCAGCGGCAACCGCTTGCTCAGGTAGCGTACCCGCCGGTCGATCCCGCCAAGCTGCTTCTTGCGGTAGGTGTACTCGGCATTTTCCGAGCGGTCGCCCTCCGCGGCAGCGGCGGCCAGCGCGCGCACGACCTCCGGCCGCACGTGCAGCCACAGTTCGTCGAGTTCGGCTTTAAGGCGCGAGTGGCCTTCGCGGGTGATGATCGCCGTCGAGGCCGGCGCCGGTGGTCGCCAGCGGCCCATCAGCGTGCGTGATGCCGGCGCCGCGCAGGCACTCGCGATGAAGGATGAAGCGAGGGTTCGGATTGGAATCGACTCATGGGGCCTCCGCGGGCAGCCGCGATTGTAGGCAGTGCCTCGCCGCGGTTGCACCGGCGTTGCACCCGTGGCGGATATCACCGATATTCCCCGCGTCCGGCGCTGCGCTGCTGGCGGCGCAGTTGCCGCCGTGTCCGCTGCCGACTGACCGAGGTTGCCCCGACCGTGCCTTTGCGCCCCGACTTCTATCGTGTGTCCATGACGGTGGTCGTGACCGTCGCCGTCGCACTGTCCGGCTGTTCAGCCGCGCCCACGCGTCCGCCGGCTGCCGCGGCCGTTTCATCCGCCAACGCTGAACTGTATGCGCGACTGGATGCCGACGTGCGCCAGTACAACGACGCCCAGAACCAGCTCGAGGCCGGCGATCCAGCTGCCGTGAACGCCCGCAGTCAGGCACTAGCCGATTTGCGCATCGCCGCCACCGCCTGTGCTGTGCGCAGCGGCTGCGACAGTGCGCGCTTCATCGTCGCCTACGATCGATTGCTGCGCGTCGAAGCTGGAGAAAGTGACACCGGCACCACCGATGCCGACGACGCCACCACCGAGAATGGCGAACCCTCGCCGGTGCTGCAAGCCGTTCCGGAAGCGCAGCGCTCGGTGGCGCTGCTGCGCAACCACCAGCTCTCCGAGCTGATCGCAAGCAATGGCCCGATCAAGGCGGCGCTGGAGGAATGGCTGACACAGATGCGTCCGCAGTTGATCAATACCTACATCAATTACCAGTACCTGCGTTACCAAATGGAGCCGGCGTACCGCAAGGCTGGCCTGCCTGAGGCACTGCTGTTTGGCATCATGGCCAAGGAGTCGGGCGGCCGCGTGCACGCGGTCTCGCGTTCTGGCGCGGCAGGTCCGCTGCAGTTCATGCCGGCGACGGGCCAGCGTTTCGGTCTTGGTGTCGTGGATGGCTTCGACCAGCGCTTTGATCCGCGCCTCGAGGCGGTGGCCAACGCCGCCTACATCAACGAGCAGTTGAAGGCCTTCAATGACAATCTGGAGCTGACCATTGCGGCATACAACGGCGGAGAGGGATTCGTCAGTCGCCTGGCCGCGGCACACGCGGCCGATGCCAGCTTCTGGAATCCCAAGATTTATTTCACCCTGTCGCCTGAAACCCGCGAGTACGTGCCGATGGTGCTCGCCGCGGCGTGGCTTTTCCTGCACCCCGGGCGCTACAACCTGCATTTTCCGCGCGTAGACGGGGCGCCGGGACACGTGGTTCTGCTTGCCCCGACCTCGCTGGCCGAGCTGACCGTCTGCCTGGGGCAGGCCGGGGGCATGACCGACGGCTGGTTCCGCACGCTGCGCAACCTCAATCCCAGGCTCGATCCACAGATCGAGCAACCGACGGGCACCCGGATCTCCGTTCCGGACGTGCTGGAAAGGCCCTATGCGCGTTCGTGCGCCAGTGGCGGTCCCTGGATGAAGCTGGCCTCTGATCTGCACGACGCCGTGTTGCCGACACCGCCGGCGGCATTTGCTGCCGCGCGCCGCGCGTCGAAGCAGCGTCGCTACAGGGTCCGGCGTGGCGACACCCTGTTCGGCATCGCCCATCGCTTCGGTTGCGACAATCTGCACGAGCTGGCATCGGCCAATCGCTTGCGGGCGCCACACTACGAGCTCAAGCCGGGGATGGAACTGCGCATGCCGATGTGTCGACGCGGCTGAGCGGACGGGCCCGCCCTTCACTTCCCGGAGCCACGTTCCGAGGCCCTCTCGCCAGACCCGGTGCAGCCCCGTCAGAGACGCGAAGATCGCAAAGTCCGGGGTCTGACTACTTGCGCTTCAGGCCGCTGCGTGACGGGTTGCCCACGACGCAACAGGATCGGCCGGCGCGCTGGAGGCGCTTTCCTTGAGCTGGCGCATCACCCGCAGCAGATTGCGATGCAGCATCTGCAGGTCGCTGGTCGGCGCATCGCGGGTTTCGTGAAAGGCTACCGCCAGCCAAAGCGCAATTCCGCGCATGCGCATCTGCGGGTTGTCTGAGCGTGTCCGCTCGTGGCCGATGTCGGCGCCGCCGCCCCAAGGCAGGTATTTCTGTTCCGGCGGGGAACCATACAGGTGCGGGAACTCGCATCGCGAGGCATTGGCGAACTCCTTCATCGCCAACAGAGCCAGCTGGCGCCGAGCGCCGAGCGGCAGGGCGTTCATCGCGGTTTCGACGTCGCGCAGCTGGCGTGCCAGGCGGATGGCCCGGCTCTTGGCGACGATGCGGGTAACCAGACGCATGATCTTCCCCCTAGGTGGCTGCTGCTGCGACAGCGGCTCAGTCGACTCTCGCGGCGTGTGCAGCATAGCCTCCCCCGGGAATGTTTCAGCATGGGCAGCGTCTCGAAATGACGCTCCCCGTCACATTGTGGTGGCTCGTCCGGGGGTTGGGAAGATGGTTTCCGACAGGCGGCCAATGTCCTCTCCGACCCGTACCTGGTGCCGAGGGACGAGGTGGCCGGCCAACCTGGCGGCACCGGTGGGCAGCAGCACGATCACCGTCGAGCCCATATGGAAGCGGGCCATCTCGGTGCCACGCGACAGGCGCATGCCCCGGTCACGCCAGTCCCTGCGCACGATTCGACGCGCGTAGGGCGGGATCTGCATGCCGCCCCAGACGGTTTCCACGCCCGACACCAGCAGCGCGCCGACCATTACGACGGCGAACGGACCGCATGGGCCCTCGAAATGGCAGGCTAGCCGTTCGTTGCGGGCGAACAGTCGCGGAATCGCGGTAACCGCGGACGGTGCCACGCTGAACAAGCGACCCGGTACATGCATGGTCTCGACCAAGGTTCCATCCAGCGGCATGTGGACGCGGTGGTAGTCGCGTGGCGACAGGTACACGGTGACGAACGCACCGTCGTGATAGGCGTCCGCCGTCGATTGATCGGCCAGCAGCTCGGCGACGGTGAACTCGCGGCCCTTGGCCTGCAGCAGACGATCCGCGCTGATCTGGCCAGCCTCGCTGATGCGTCCGTCGGCAGGGCAGAGCACGGCGGATGGATCGGATGCGATCGGTCGCGCACCGGGTTTCAGGGCGCGGGTGAAGAAAGCATCGAAATGCGCATAGGCGTCCGGGTCGGGTTGCGCGGCCTCGTCGAGATCGACGCGGTAGCGGCGCACGACCTGCCGGATCAGCAGCGTCTTCCACGGCGACCATGTCCAGCGCGCCGCGTGCCGCACGATCGCGCTGAGGGCGCGATGTGGCAGCAGCATCTGCAAAGCAGCCAGGCGCATCAGCGACGCCAGGCGATCAGGTGGGCGAGATCATGGGCGATGGCGTCGGCGCGCAGCGGCGGCAGGAACACAGCCAGTTCGCGTCCCCGCGGGTCGACCAGCACCACCGCGTCGCTGTGATCGACCCGCTCGCCGCCGTGCCCGTCCGGGGTTCGCGCATAGACGATACCCAGAGCGCGCGTCAGCGGCTGCAGCTGCGCATCGGGCCCGATGGCCCCGACAAACTGCGGATCGAAGGCGTGCACGTAGGCCGCCAGGCGGGGCAGGGTATCGCGCTGCGGGTCGACCGAGATGAATTCGACTTGCACCTGTCCGCCCAACCCCTTCGCGCGCAGCGCCTGCAAGGCCCGATGCAGGGTTGCGAGCGTGGTCGGACAGATGTCCGGGCACCGGGTGTAGCCGAAGAACAAAAGTGTGTACCGGCCCTGCCAGTCGGCTGCGGTCAGGGGCATGCCGTCGCTCTGCGTCAGCGAAAAAGCTGGCAGCGGGCGTGGCTGCGGATAGACCTGCGCGGACTGCATCGGCGGTGGCTGCGGCGGCGCGTGGCTGCGCAGCCCCAGCCACAGTCCCAGCCCGGCTGCGATGGCGGCGAGGACGACGAGCAGGAAAACCGGGACGCGACCGGCATGACGATGGGTGTGCATCGCGGAATTATAGCGGCCGCGGATCGCTATACTTCGCGCTTTGCCCGGCCCACTTCGTGACCGACGCCCTCGTCAGCATCCTCGATTTCATCCGCTACGGCGCGACCCGCTTCGCCGCCGCCGGGCTGAGTTTCGGCCACAGTCATGACAATCCGCTGGACGAGGCCACGCATCTGGTTCTTTCCAGTCTGCACCTGCCGCCCGATCTGCCGCCGGCCTACGGCGCGGCGCGGCTCACGCAGGCCGAGCGCGCGCGCGTGCTGGCGCTGATCGAACGCCGTATCAGCGAGCGGGTGCCGGCCGCCTATCTGGTCGGTGAGGCCTGGTTCGCTGGACTCAAGTTCAAGTCCGATCCGCGCGCGCTGGTGCCGCGTTCGCCAATCGCCGAGCTGATCGAGGCCGGATTCTCGCCATGGCTCGAGGGGCGCGAGATCGGGCGCGCGCTGGATCTGTGTACCGGCTCGGGCTGCATCGGTATTGCCATGGCCGTGCATCAACCGGCATGGCAGGTGGACATCGCCGACATCAGTGCGGATGCGCTGGCGCTGGCGCGCGAAAACATTGCCTTCCAGCACGTCGAAGAGCGCGTACGCGCGCTGCGATCGGACCTGTTCGCGGCCTTGCCCGGCGAGCGCTACGACCTGATTGTTTCCAACCCGCCCTACGTCACCGAGGCCGAGTACGCCGCGATGCCGGCCGAGTACGCACACGAACCCCGGCTGGGGCTGACGGCGGGCCGAGATGGTCTCGACCTCGTGCTGCGCATCCTGCGCGACGCCGCAGACCATCTGAGCGGCGACGGCCTGCTGATCGTCGAGGTCGGGGAGAGCGAGGGCGCGCTCACCGCCTTATTGCCCCAGATCCCGTTAGTCTGGCTGGAATTCAAGGTTGGACCAATGGGTGTGTTCTTGGTCGATCGGGTGACACTGGTCGATCACGCGGCGGCAATCCGCGCCGCCGCAGTGGGTCGCTGAGGAGGGCTCGCCATGGCCGGAAACACCTCGGGCACGCTGTTTGCGGTCACCACCTTCGGCGAGAGCCACGGGCCGGCAATCGGGTGCGTGATCGACGGCTGCCCGCCGGGGCTGGCACTGGACGCCGGGGATTTCGCCGCCGATCTGGCGCGCCGCGCCAGCGGACGTACCCGCCACACTTCGCAGCGACGCGAGACCGACGCCGTCGAGATTCTTTCTGGACTGTACATGGGGCGCACCACCGGCACGCCGATTGCGCTGCTGATCCGCAACACCGACGCGCGCGCGCGTGACTATGACGACCTGCTCGAGAGCTTCCGACCTGCGCACGCCGATTACACCTACTGGCACAAGTACGGCATCCGCGATCCGCGCGGTGGCGGCCGCAGTTCGGCGCGCGAAACGACCATGCGCGTGGCAGCCGGGGTGATCGCCAAGAAGTGGCTGGGAGAGCGCCACGGCGTGCGCGTGCGCGGCTATCTCGCGCAGCTGGGCGAGATCACGCCTCAGGGCTTCGACTGGGACGTGGTCGAGCAGAATGCGTTCTTCTGGCCGGACGCCGCGCAGGTGGCCGAGCTCGAATCGGCCATGGACACGTTGCGCAAGGCTGGCGATTCGGTCGGCGCGCGTGTGACCGTAGTTGCGGACGGCGTGCCGCCGGGCTGGGGCGAGCCGATCTACGGCAAGCTCGACGCTGATCTGGCGGCGGCCCTGATGAGCATCAACGCGGTCAAGGGCGTGGAAATCGGCGCCGGTTTCGCGGCAGTCGCGCAGCGCGGGAGCCGCCATCGCGACGAGATAACGCCCGAGCGGTTCCTGTCCAACCATGCCGGCGGCATCCTCGGCGGCATCAGCACCGGTCAGCCGGTGATCTGCTCGATCGCGCTGAAGCCGACGTCCAGCATCCGCATTCCAGGGCGCAGCGTGAACCTGCGCGGCGAGGCGATCGAGGTCGTCACCACCGGCCGCCACGATCCCTGCGTCGGCATCCGCGCCACGCCGATCGCTGAGGCGATGGTGGCACTGGTGCTGATGGATCAGGCATTGCGCCACCGCGCGCAGTGCGGCGATGTCGGGCCCGTTACGCCGCGCATCCCGGGTGGCTGAGGACAGCGTCGACGTTCCTGCCCGCGCCTGACGACCAGCGTCCCGCACACGGCCATTATCCCCGAAGCCCAACTCCGCCTTCTGCCGAACCCGAGTCCCCGCATGAGCAAGAAAGACCGCTACACCGTCGCCATGGTCGGCGCCACCGGCGCCGTCGGCGAGACCCTGCTGCAAATCCTCGCCGAGCGCGCGTTTCCAGTGGGCGAGCTGCTGCCGCTGGCCAGCGCGCGGTCGGCCGGCGAGACGATCAGCTTCGGCGGCCGGCGCCTCACCGTGCGCGATCTTGCCGGGTGCGATTTCGCCGGCGTCGACATCGCGTTCTTCTCGGCCGGCGGCGCGGTCAGCCGCGAGCACGCACCGCGCGCGGCGGCGGCCGGCGCGGTGGTAATCGACAATACGTCCGAGTTCCGCTATCGCGACGACATCCCGCTGGTAGTCAGCGAGGTCAACCCGCACGCGATTGCGCAGTACACGCGCCACGGAATCATCGCGAACCCCAACTGTTCGACCATGCAGATGCTGGTAGCGTTGGCCCCGATCCATCGCGCGGTCGGCATCGAGCGCATCAATGTCGCCACCTACCAGTCGGTCTCGGGTGCCGGGCGCTCGGGTATGGAGGAACTGGGTCGGCAGACCGCGGCGATGCTCAGCTTCCAAAGCGTCCAGCCGTCCAAGTTTCCGCTGCAGATCGCCTTCAACCTGATCCCGCACATCGACGTCTTCCAGGACAACGGCTACACCAAGGAAGAAATGAAGATGGTTTGGGAGACGCGCAAGATCCTCGAGGACGATTCGATCCGTGTGAACCCGACGGCGGTGCGCGTGCCGGTGTTCTACGGCCACGCCGAGGCCGTGCACATCGAGACACGCGACAAGATCAGTGTCGCCCATGCTCGCGAGCTGCTGCAGGGCGCACCTGGCGTGGTGTTGGTCGACGAACGTGTCGCAGGGGGCTACCCCACGCCGGTGACCCATGCCGCCGGTACCGATCCCGTTTATGTAGGCCGTGTGCGCGAGGATATTTCGCACCCGCGCGGACTGGACCTGTGGGTTGTCGCCGACAACATCCGCAAAGGCGCTGCCCTGAATGCGGTACAGGTGGCGGAACTCTTGGTGAAATCCTATTTGTGAACTAAAGTTGCGACATCGTCCTGAGGTCGCGTCGAGTTCCGGCGCGGCTGCGGTGGCGGCCACTGCCTTGGGGGCTCGACGCGATGAACTGTAAGCACAAGCTGTCGCTGGCGATTGCTCTGGCCTTGACCAGTACGCCGCTGCTGGCCATGGGCCTGGGTCAGATCCAAGTCCGCTCGCAATTGGGCCAGCCACTGGTCGCGGAAATTCCGCTGTCGGTTGACAGCCCCGCCGAAGCCGCCAGCCTGCACGTGAGCATGGCGCCAGCCAAGGATTTCAGGCGCGCCGGGATCAGTCTTAACCAGATGGCGATGCCGCTGCAGTTCACAGTCACCACCAACGCCCGCGGCCAGCACGTGATTCGCGTCACCACGGTCGATCCGGTGCGCGCGCCCTACCTCGACTTCCTGCTGCAGGTGAACTGGACCAACGGCCGCTTGCTGCGCGAGTACACGGTGTTGCTCGACCCGCCCAATTACGCTCCGGCGGGGCCCGCCATTGCCGCAGCCCCCGCGAACGCCGCACGCGCGGCCTCGCCCGCGGCCGCAGTACCGGCAGCTGCCGCGGCGGTACCGGCAACTGCCGTGCCGGCGCCAGCAACCCCTGCCGCGGCAACCATGCCCGCGGTTGCGCCGCGCGTCGCCGGCGACACCTACGGTCCGGTCAAGAGCGGACAGACCCTGACCCAGGTCGCCCGCGCCGTAAGGCCAAACGGCAAAGTCAGCATGAATCAGGTGATGGTCGCGTTGCTGGCGGCGAATCCCGACGCGTTCGTGCGCGGCAACATCAACGGACTCAAGCGCGGTGCCATCCTGCGCATTCCCAGCACTCAGCAGATCAGCGCCCGCAGCGCCACCGCCGCCGCTGCCGAAGTGCGCCGGCAGATCGAAGACTGGCGCGGCGCCACGCCCAAGCCGACGCTGCTGGCGGGTGCCGGGGAGACCGGTGCTTCCCGACCTGCGGCGATGGCTGCGGCGACGGCCGGCGGACGCTTGCAGCTCGTTCCCCCAGCGGGCGCCGGGCAAGGTGCGGCCACGCGCGCGGGGGTGGTCGGAGGCACTGGTCGCACGGCCATTGCCGGGTTAAAGGCCGATCTTGCCCGCAGCAAGGAGTCGCTGGCTAGCCAGCGCCAGCGGAGCGAGGATCTGAAAGCACGGCTGAAGGAAGTCGAAGGCATCAACAGCAAGAACCAGCAACTGTTGGCGCTGAAGAACGACGAGATCGCCGAGTTGCAGCGCAAGCTGGCTCAGGCGCGTACGACCCGCGCGGCGACACTCGCTGCGGCGACAGCACCAGTCAAGCCGGCCCCAGCAGAAAAATTGAATCCAGTGCCAGCCGCCAGCACCGGCAAGCCTGCTGCGGCCGTCTCGTCGGCCGCGCCGGCGGCGAGCGTCGCTGCGGCATCCAGCGCGCCGGCCACCGCCGCCAGTGTCCGGCCCGCAGTCGCCGCCAGCGTCAGCAGGCCTGCCGCGGTCAAGCCGAAGCCCCTTGTCGCTTCCGTGCCCGTTGCGACCGAAGTTGCCAAGCCGTGGTATCTGCAGGTCTGGGCTCTGGTGACCGCGGGTGCGGTCGTGCTGCTCCTGCTGGTGCTCGCCTTGCGCGGACGTCGCCGCGCACCGGCCCCTGCGGCCGCAACGGGCTCGATTGCCGACCAGTTTGGCGATGCGCCCTTTGACCGTGGCGACGAGTCCGACCACGAAGGCGATGCCGAGGTTCGGTCGCTGCGTGCGCAAATGGCCGAATATCCGGGTGATGCCGGCCTGCACCTTGAACTCGTGAGCCTGTACTACGCCCGCAATGACGTGGCCGGTTTCGAGGCCGCCGCCGAAGCGATGCATGCCGAGGTCGATCCCGCGTCGGCCGAGTGGCAGGCCGTGGAGGCAATGGGCGAGGAGCTCAGGCCGCACCATTCGTTGTTTGAGCGGGCCTCGCCGGCGGCTGGCACGGCGCCCGACCCGAGCGCCGAACCCGCAAAGCCTGATGCTGTCGGCGACGGCGAGCCTCTCGCGGCCTCCGGCTACAGCTTCGATTTCGACCTCTCGCCGGCGCATGCCGACGTCGCAGCACCGGGCATGCACGCGCCGCAGCCGCCTCTGGCCGGCCGCGATCTACCCGATGGCCCCGAGCTGCCGTCCCTCGACTTCGGCGACGAGGATGCCTTGCGCCGTGCCGCCAAGGAGGATCAGCCTGCCGCATCGACGGCATCAACCTTCAGCGACGATCCTGCAGATACCAAACTCGATCTGGCCCGGGCCTATCTCGACATGGGTGACCGCGATGGCGCCCGTGCCATGCTCGAGGAGGTTCTCGCCGAGGGCAGCCAGACGCAGAAGGACGAGGCCCATCGTCTGCTTGGCGAACTGGGCTGAGAGGCGGACCCCGGGACCCGGTGCCGGGGTCCCGGGATAAAGCGGCGAATCGGAAGTCGCTCGGGAATCACCAACCGAACTGACCGACCCAGCCATCACGTCCCGGGAGCGCTGGGCATGCTGGCCCAGACTAAGTCGCTGGGCCACGGGAATGCGGCGCATTGGGTGGTAAGCGATAGGCGGTCATCGAGAAGGACTTGCGCTTTTTTGATCGGGTTTTTGATTTCCCCGCTCCCCGTTTCTTGCCTGACCCTTCCGCATGCGCATCGCCATCGGCATCGAATATGACGGCCGCGACTTTCTCGGCTGGCAACGCTTGGGTCATGGGCCCAGCGTGCAGGCGGCTGTCGAGGGAGCGTTGACGAAGGTTGCCGCGCACGCGGTCGGAGTCAGCTGCGCCGGGCGGACCGACGCCGGCGTGCATGCCCGCTGCCAAGTGGCGCATTTCGATTCCGATGCCGTTCGCACGCCGCGCGCCTGGACGCTGGGCGCCAACAGCCTGCTACCGGCAAGTGTCGCGCTGCTGTGGGCGCAACCGGTAGCCGCCGGCTTTCACGCTCGCCATGAGGCCCGCGCGCGGCGTTATCGCTATTGCATCCTGACTCGCGCGGTGCGCCCCGCGCTGGAGGCGGGCCGGGTGACCTGGGAACGCCGACGGCTGGATGTCGAGGCGATGCATGCGGCCGCGCAGGCCCTGGTCGGACGGCATGACTTCTCCGCGTTCCGGGCGATTTCCTGCCAGGCTCCCAGCGCCGTACGCGAGGTGCGCGACATCAGCGTGCGCCGCGAAGGTGACTGCGTCGTGATCGACATTGCGGCAAACGCCTTTCTGCATCACATGGTGCGCAACATCGTTGGTTCGCTTTTGCCGATCGGGCGTGGCGAGCGGCCGCCGGAATGGATTGCCGAACTGCTGGCCGGGCGCAATCGCGACGTGGCGGGTCCGACCGCCCCGCCCGATGGCCTCACATTTCTCGGACCCCTGTACCCGGCACAATGGGACCTTCCGGCCGAGGTGACCCTGTGAAGGCACGTGAGCGTTTGCGCGTCAAATGCTGCGGCATCACGCGGGTCGAGGACGGCGTGCTTGCGGCGGCGCTCGGAGCTGACGCCATTGGCCTGGTGTTCACCCGGCGCAGCCCGCGTTGTGTTGGCCTCGAGCAGGCGCTGGCCATCCGCGCGGCGTTGCCCCCGCTGGTCGCCGCGGTCGCATTGTTCATGGACGACGAGCCCGGCTGGGTGCGCGAGATCGTCGAGCGCATCCAGCCCGACCTGTTGCAGTTCCACGGCGATGAGGACGCCGGCTATGCGCAGCAGTTCGGTCGTCGCTATCTGAAGGCGATTGCGATGGCCGCGGCCGAGGAGCCAGCGGCGCGGATGGCCGCGCACCCGAATGCAGCAGGCTTCCTGCTCGACGGTCATGCGCGCGGCGAGGCTGGTGGTCGCGGGCGCGCGTTCGACTGGACGCGCGCGCCACGGCACACTGGGCGCCCCTGGCTGCTCGCTGGCGGACTGGATGCGGAAAACGTGGCGGCGGCGATCCGCGCGGCGCGGCCCTACGGGGTGGATGTCTCCAGCGGCATCGAATGCGCGCCGGGCATCAAGGACCCGCTGCGCATGCAACGTTTCATCGCCGCCGTGCGCGACAGCGAGCGTGATGCGACGGTTTCGCATACCGGCACGGCCCAGCGGCGGGACTGAGCCTACCGACTCCCTGCACGCCACACGGACATCATCATGGCAGCACGACTGGATTCACCCGTAACCATCGACTACCACGCCTGGCCGGATGCGCGTGGGCGGTTCGGCGCCTACGGCGGAAGCTATGTCGCCGAGACCCTCATGGCGCCTCTGGCCGAGCTGACTGCGGCCTATCTGGCTGCGCGCTCGGACGCCGCGTTCCAGACCGAATTCGAGCGCGACCTCAGGCACTACGTCGGTCGGCCCAGCCCGATCTACCACGCCGAGCGCCTGTCGCATGACGTCGGCGGCGCGCAGATCCTTCTCAAGCGCGAGGATCTCAACCACACCGGCGCGCACAAGATCAACAATACCGTTGGCCAGGGGCTGGTGGCGCGACGCATGGGAAAGCGCCGCATTATCGCCGAGACCGGCGCGGGTCAGCACGGCGTCGCCACCGCGACCGTGTGCGCGCGCATGGGCATGGAATGTGTCGTCTACATGGGCGAGACCGACATTGCCCGCCAGTCGATCAACGTTTTCCGCATGAAGCTGCTGGGCGCGACGGTGGTCCCGGTGGCCTCGGGCTCGAAGACGCTCAAGGACGCGCTCAACGAGGCGCTGCGCGACTGGGTCACCAACGTTCACGACACCTTTTACATCATCGGCACCGTGGCCGGCCCGCATCCGTACCCGATGATGGTGCGCGACTTCAATGCCGTCGTCGGTCGCGAGGCGCGCGCGCAAATGCTGACCGAATATGGTCGCCTGCCCGATGTGCTCACCGCTTGCGTCGGCGGCGGCTCTAATGCCATCGGTCTGTTTCACGCGTTCCTCAACGATCGCGATGTGCGCATTGTGGGCGCCGAAGCGGCGGGCGAGGGTATCGCCACCGGCCGCCACGCCGCTTCGCTGGCGGCCGGCCGTCCCGGCGTGCTGCACGGCAATCGCACCTACGTGATCTGCGACGACGACGGCCAGATCACCGAGACGCACTCGATCTCGGCGGGCCTCGACTATCCCGGCGTCGGGCCGGAGCATGCCTTCCTCAAGGACAATGGCCGCGCCGAATACGTCGGCATCACGGACGACGAGGCGATGCAGGCCTTCCATCGCCTGGCGCGCAGCGAAGGCATTCTTGCCGCGCTGGAGTCGGCGCATGCCGTCGCGCAGGCGATCAAGCTGGCGCGCGAGTTGCCCCGCGACGCGCTGGTGCTGTGCAACCTCTCAGGCCGCGGCGACAAGGACGTGCAGACGATCGCGGCCCGGGAAGGCATCTCGCTTTGAGGCCGGGAGTCGTGAGCGTTGGAACTCCGGCGACGGAACCCTGGATAAGCAAGTGTACGAGTGGTGTGAGGTGTCGAAGTGTTCGCGGGCAACCAGCAAGCTGCCATCCTGAGTGCCGCGAAGGATCTTTCAGACGAAAGTCACGTGGGATGAGTGGAATCCGGATCGCATGAATCGCATCGACCAGTGCTTCGCGCAGCTCAAGGCCACCGGCCGCGCCGGGCTGATCCCCTTCGTCACGGCGGGCGACCCCCTTCCCGAGGCGACCGTACCGCTGCTGCACGCGCTCGTGGCCGCCGGTGTCGACCTGATCGAGATCGGCGTGCCGTTTTCCGATCCGATGGCCGATGGTCCGGTGATCCAGCACGCAAACGAGCGGGCGTTGGGGCGCGGCGTAGGCCTGGGACAGATCCTCGACTGGGTACGCGCGTTTCGTCGCGACGATGCCAGCACCCCGCTGGTGCTGATGGGCTACCTCAACCCGATCGAGATCTACGGGCATGCGCGTTTCGCCGCCGACGCGATCGCAGCAGGCGTGGACGGCGTGCTCTTGGTCGACTGCCCGCTGGAGGAGGACGACACCGCGCAGGCGATCCGCGATGCCGGACTGCGGCAGATCCATCTGGCCGCGCCCACCACTGCGCCGGAGCGCCTGGACCACCTGTGCCGGCGTGCCGAAGGGTTTCTGTATTACGTCAGTTTTGCCGGCATCACCGGCGACCGCCGCCTCAGCACCGCGGACATCGCCCAGCGCGTCGCGGCGATCCGTGTCGCGTCGCGGGCGCCGGTCGCGGTCGGCTTCGGCGTGCGTGACGCCGACAGCGCAGTGGCAATCGCCGGTTACGCCGATGCGGTGGTGATCGGCAGCGCGCTGGTCGAACGGATCGCCGGCAGCGCGGATGTCGCCGAGGCGTGCGCGCGCGCGCGGGCGTTCCTGGCACCGATCCGCGCTGCGCTGGATGCGCGCGCAGCAGCCTGAAGCACACGACGACCCGCGCAGCGGGCGCGGAACCAGTATGGGAGAGGGTAACGATGAGCTGGCTGAACCGATTGCTGCCGGGGACCCGGGAGCGCAAGCCGCGCGCGCTGGCCAAGGGCAAGGTGCCGGAGGGTGTGTGGGAAAAATGCGCCGGCTGCGGCTCGGCACTTTACCGGCCCGAGTTGGAGCGCAACCTGATGGTGTGCCCCAAGTGCGGCCATCATCATCTGGTCGGCGCGCGCGCGCGCCTGGCCGCGTTTCTTGACGAAGGCACCGGCGAGGAACTCGATGCAGATCTCGCACCGACCGACCCCCTGCACTTTCGCGACTCCAAGAAATATCGTGACCGGATCACCGTCGCGCAGAAGGTGACCGGCGAGAAGGATGCGCTGGTTGTGATGCGCGGCCTGCTCAAGCAGAGTCCGTTGGTGGTGGCCGCATTCGAGTTTGCGTACATGGGCGGCTCGATGGGTTCGGTGGTCGGCGAAAAGTTCGCCCGCGGCGCGGAGCGCGCGCTGGCCGAGCGCATTCCGCTGGTGTGCTTTGCCGCCACCGGCGGCGCGCGCATGCAGGAAGGCTTGTTGTCGCTGATGCAGATGGCCAAGACCGCGGCCGCGCTGGCGCGCCTGCGCGACGCCGGCGTGCCCTACGTGTCGGTGTTGACGCATCCGACCACCGGCGGCGTTTCCGCCAGTCTCGGCATGCTCGGCGACGTCAATGTCGGCGAGCCGAGAGCGCTGATCGGTTTCGCCGGCCCGCGCGTGATCGAGCAGACGGTGCGCGAGACCTTGCCGGAGGGCTTCCAGCGTTCGGAGTTCCTGCTCGAGCACGGCGCCATCGACCTGATCCTCGATCGCCGCCAGCAGCGCGACAAGCTGGCAGCCCTGCTGGCGCTGCTGGGCCGCAAGCCGCGTGCCGCCTAGGGCCGCGCGTCCGGGCCGGCGTTTCGATCAGCGGCAGATCTTCGCCAGCAGCGTCCGCTGCGCCGAATGAGGCATGGCATCGCCCGCGAGGACCCGCGTGTAGCGGCCATCGCTGCCGAGCTGCCAAGCTTGGCTATTGTCGACCAGATAATTGGCCAGCGTCTCCTCGTACACGCGCGTGGCCAGTTCCGGGTCGAGGATCGGAAATCCGACCTCGATCCGTCGCAGCAGGTTGCGCTCCATCCAGTCAGCGCTGGCGCAGTACAGTTCGGGGGCGCCGTCGTTGGCGAACCAGTAAACCCGACTGTGTTCGAGAAAGCGCCCAACCACCGAACGCACGCGGATGCGCTCGGAAATTCCGGGCAGGCCGGGGCGCAGGGTGCAACCGCCACGCACGATCAGATCGATCTCGACACCGGCACCTGAAGCTCGGTACAGCGCCTGGATCACGCCGGGCTCGTTGAGCGCATTGATCTTGGCGACGATGCGTGCCGCGCGACCGGATCGTGCGTGCGCGGTCTCGCGCTCGATCTTCGCCATCAGGCCCTTGTGCAGGGTGAATGGCGAATGCAGCAGCCGCTTGAGCTTGATCACCGGTCCCAGTCCGGACATTTGTTGGAACACCTTGTGCACGTCCTCGCCAATCTCCGCGTGCGCGGTCATCAGGCCGATGTCGGTGTACAGGCGCGAAGTCAGCTGGTGATAGTTGCCGGTGGACAGGTGCACGTAACGGCGCAGGCGGCGGCCCTCGCGGCGCACGATCAGCAGCATCTTGGCGTGGGTCTTGTAGCCGACCACGCCGTACACCACCTGCACGCCAGCCGATTGCAGCCGGTTGGCAAGGCGGATGTTGGCCTCCTCGTCGAAGCGAGCGCGCAGTTCCACCACCACGGTGACGTCCTTGCCGGCGCGTGCAGCCTCGACCAGCGACTCGACCAGCGGCGAATCGGTGCCGACGCGGTACAGCGTCTGCTTGATCGCCAGCACGTCGGGGTCCTGCGCCGCCTGGCGCAGCAGTTCCATCACCGCCTGAAATGACTCATAGGGATGATGCAGCAGCACGTCGCGCTGGCCGATGGCATCGAACACGTTCGGCGTTTGCAGCAGCGCCGGCGCCAGACGCGGGGTGAATTTGGCGAACTTGAGGTCGGGCCGGTCGACCTGGTCGTAGATCGCCAGCACCCGGTTGAGATTGACCGGCCCGGCGCAGCGGTAGACGTCGGCTTCGTTCAGTTCGAAGTTCGCCATCAGCAGCTCGGTGATGGCCTTGGGACAGTTCTCGGCGATCTCCAGTCGCACCGGGCGCGCATAGCCGCGTCCGATCAGCTCCTCGGTCAGCGCGTTGGCCAGGTTCTCGACCTCCTCCTCCTCGATGGTCAGCTCGCTGTTGCGGGTGACCCGAAACTGGTACGAGCCCTGCACGTGGAAGCCGGGAAACATCTCGTCGGCGAACTGCTGCAGCAGGCCGGCCAGGAAGATGAATTCGTATGGTGACTGCGACACCTGTGCGGGCAGGCGGATCAGTCGCGGCAGCGAGCGCGGCGCGCGCACCAGCGCCATGTGGCCGGCGTGGCCGAAGGCGTCGCGACCCTCGAGCACGACCGCGATGTTGAGACTCTTGTTGAGGATGCGCGGAAACGGATGCGCCGGGTCCAGCCCCAGCGGAGAAAGCACCGGCAGGATCTCGTTCTGGAAATAGCCCTGCAGCCAGCGCTTCTGTCGGGCCGTCCACTTGTCGCGGGTCAGGAAGCGGATGCCTTCCTCGGCCAGTGCCGGCTGCAGCTCGTCCGTCCAGGTCATGTACTGTTCGCGCACCAGCTCCAGCGCGCGCTCGCGGATGCGCGTCAGTACCTCGCTGGGCGCCAGGCCATCGGCACCCGGGCGCGCATCACCGAAGGCCAGGTGCTGCTTGAGGACCGCCACGCGCACCTCGAAGTATTCATCGAGGTTGGTATTGGCGATGCACAGGAAACGCAGTCGCTCCAGCAATGGCATGCGCGGATCGCGCGCCTGCGCCAGCACGCGAAAATTGAACTCGAGTGCCGCCAGCTCGCGATTGAGAAACAGCTCGGGACGATCGAGATCGGACGCCTGGGTCATCGGTTGCCATCCTGCGGGGCGCTGAGCATGGCGGTAGCGCGCGCGCACGGCAACCGGTGTCGACTCAGGCGTCCCTGGCGCCGGGATCGAGCGCGCGTTCGCTGCCGAACAGCGCGGCGAACGTCGATCCGCGTCCGGGTTCGCTTGCGATCGTCAGCCGGGCCTGATGCAGGTTGAGCACATGCTTGACGATCGAAAGACCCAGTCCGGTACCGCCGGTCTCGCGCGAGCGGCTGGATGAGACCCGGTAGAAGCGCTCCGTCAGGCGCGCCTGGTGACTGGCCGGAATGCCGTAGCCGGTGTCAGTGACCGCGAATTCCAGCCCTTCCGGCGTGCGTCGCCAGCGAATCCCGATGCGGCCGCCGGTCGGCGTGTAGCGCACGGCGTTGCTGACCAGATTGGAGAACGCGCTGTGCAGCTCCTTCAGCGATCCGAGCAGATCGACCGCGTCCTCGGCCTCGATCTCGATCGTGTGCCGCCCGTGGCTCAGCGCCTCGGCCTCCTTGCGCAGGGTGGCCAGCAACGCACGCATCGCGACATGCTCCTCGACCAGCCGGGGCCGGGTCTCCAGCCGCGACAGAGTCAGCAGATCCTCGACGATCTGGGCCATGCGCCGGGACTGCAGGCGCATCTCGCCGATGATCGGCTCCAGCTCGGGAGTGTCCTCGGGATCGAGCAGCTCGAGATAGCCGTGAATCACGGTCAGCGGCGTGCGCAGCTCATGCGAGACATTGGCGACGAAGTCGCGGCGGACCTGTTCGAGACGATTGAGGTTGCTGATGTCGCGCGCGATCAGCAACTGCTGGTCGCGGCCGATCGGCAGCAGCGACAGCGACAGATGCAGGGCCGCATCGGCGGGTGCGGGCACATCGTCGAGCGGCTCGGTGTCGCTGCCGGCGAGCCAGTCGGCAATGGCGCTGCCGGCCAGGCGGGCGCTAAGCATGATGCGGCGATCCTGCGGTCGGCGCAGGCCCAGCAGCCGCACCGCGGCATCGTTGAACCAGCGGACGCGGCCCTCGCGGTCGAGCAGCACCAGGGCATCGGGCAGCGCCGCGGCGGCATTGCGCAGCGCGCGCAATTGCCCGGCCAGCCGGCGCGTGCGCAGGGCGTGACGCGCCGCATCGGCGGCGGCGGACGGTGACAACGCGGTTGCGGGCATGCGGGATTCCAGATGGCGTAGACGCGCCAGTACCGTGACCAGTGCCAGTGTTGCGACGATGGCGATGGCGGTCGCCGGCGCGTTCAGGGCGTGACCCAGCGCGGCGGCCACCGGCAATGCGACCGCGCTGCCCGCAGCGAGGCGAGCCGCGGTCAGCCGCATGCCGGCCGCCGTCGGTCGTCGTGACCCGGCGCGGGCAGGGCGCGGGCCATCAGAAGCTCGCGGAGAAGCGATAGCCGGTGCCGCGCACGGTTTGCACCATGCGATCGAACTGCCAGGGCTCCAGCGTCTTGCGCAGGCGACGGATATGCACATCCACCGTGCGCTCCTCGACATACACGCTGCCGCCCCAGACGTGGTCCAGCAACTGGGTGCGCGAATACACGCGCTCGGCGTGGGTCATGAAGAAGTACAGCAGACGATACTCGGTAGGGCCGATCGGCACCGCCTCCTCGCCGGCGAACACGCGGTGTGCCGGGCCGTCGATGCGCAATCCGCCCATCTCGACCATGCCGGTGCCGTCATCGCCCTGGCTGCGCCGCAACACGGCGCGGATGCGCGCCAGCAGCTCGCGCGTCGAGAACGGCTTGATCACGTAGTCGTCGACGCCGGCTTCGAGGCCGTTGACGCGATCCATTTCCTCACCGCGCGCGGTGAGCATGATGATCGGGATCTCGCGGGTGAGGTCTTCCTTGCGCAGCCGGCGCGCCAGATCCAGGCCGCTCATGCCCGGCAGCATCCAGTCGAGCAGGATCAGGTCGGGCACCTGCTCGGCCATCGCCAGCTGGGCGGCGCGTGCGTCGGCGGCATGCACCGGCTCCATGCCCGCCTTGCGCAGGGCGAAGGCCACCATGTCGCGGATCGAGGCCTCGTCTTCAACGATCAGGATGCGCTTTTGCACGCGGCTTACGCCTTTGCTTGCCTGTGACGCAATGATTGCAGCGTGATCCTGTTACGCGGCAATGACAATCCGCTGCCGTTC
>JAJYDI010000010.1 GCA_021777635.1 Pseudomonadota bacterium | reverse complement strand
ATCGTGTTCGCGGTACTGCCGCGGCTGTGGTACGTGGCCCACAAGCACAACTATGTCACCGGCGCCGACTTTGTCCGCGGGCGCTATGACAGCCCCCTGCTGGCGCTGCTGGTCGCACTCACCGGCATCCTCGCGACCATGCCCTACATCGCCCTGCAGCTGGTCGGCATGGAGGTCGTGATCTCCGCGCTCGGCTTTCCGATGAGTGGCTGGGCCGCCGATCTGCCGCTACTGGTCGCCTTCGTGATACTCGCCGCCTTCACCTATACCAGCGGCCTGCGGGCACCGGCCCTGATCGCGATCGTCAAGGACAGCCTGGTCTACATCACGGTGATCGCCGCGGTGGTGATCATCCCGATGCAGCTGGGCGGGTTCGGCAAGATCTTTGCCGCCGTGCCGCCAGCCAAGGTGCTGCTGGCCGTACCGACGGGACAGAGCCTGGGCATGTACAGCGCGTTCGCTACCCTGGCGCTGGGTTCGGCGCTGGCGCTGTTCGTCTATCCGCACGTGCTGACCGGGGTGTTGGCGGCCAAGAATCCGCGCACGCTGACCCGCAACATGGCGTTTCTGCCGGCCTACAGCCTGGTGCTCGGCCTGCTGGCGCTGCTCGGCTTCATGGCGCTGGCGGTGGGCGTGGACAAGGTCCCGCAGTACGCGCCGTTCTTCAAGCAATACGCCAACAATTTCGCCGTCCCGGCCCTGCTGATGCACAGCTTCCCCGGGTGGTTCGTCGGCGTCGGCTTCGCCGCCATCGTGATCGGCGCGCTGGTGCCGGCGGCGATCATGTCGATCGCGGCGTCCAATCTGTGGACACGCAGCATCTATCGTGCCTACATCAACCCGAGCTGCACCGAGGCGCAGGAGGCCAGCCAGGCCAAGCTGGCCTCGCTGGTCGTCAAGTTCGGCGCGCTGGTGTTCGTGCTGATCATGCCCGCGACCTACGCGATCCAGTTCCAGTTGCTCGGCGGCATCTGGATCATCCAGATCCTGCCGGCACTGGTGTTCGGCCTGTACACGCGCTGGTTCCATCGCTACGCGTTGGCGCTGGGGTGGCTGGGCGGGATGGGCGTGGGCACGTTGATCGCGGCGCACCTGAAGTTCGCCAGCTCGATCTACCCGCTGCATGCATTTGGCTACGCCATTCCCGGGTATGCCGCGCTGTATTCGCTGATCCTCAACATCGCGATCGCCGTGGTGCTGACGGTCGTGTTGCGACTGCTCGGCGTGGCCGGCGGCCAGGATCAGACCGTACCCGGCGACTATCACGCCACCCGCCCGGCCTGACGCGGCGTCACTCTCGGCGCGGGCGGCGGTCGCAAGTCCGGCACCAGCGGGTGCGCGGAGGCTTGCATCCGGATCGTCCGCGTTGCCTGTCTCGCCCGGACCGATCCCGCGGCCCATGACAGCGGTGCCATGTCACGCGCGAACGGCGGCCTGCGGGCATCGCCGTCCGCTTTCACGATTGCCGGCTGCCAGACGGGCGCATTCCAAGGCAAGATCAGCGCACCCAAGTGGGCGGTCAGCCAGTCATTCCATGTCCGTCACGTCGCAATCGATGCACCGTTCGGAGTTCGATCCGCAGCCATTCGCTGCGGTTGCCGAACACGCCGACAGCCAAGGCCTTGCCGTTGATGTCTGGCACCTGCGCGCCGATGGCTGGCGGACGGTGCTCGCGCGATACGCCGGCGTGCCCCCGGGTGCACTGACGCTGACTGTCGACACCTACGGCAAACCCCGTCTGGCCGCGCCCTCGTCGCTGGGTTTCAACCTCAGCCACTGCGGCGACGTTGTTTTGCTGGCGCTCGGCCGCGGGGTCGAACTCGGGGTGGACGTCGAGGCCTTGCGCCCACGACCGCGGGCGCTGCAGTTGGCGCAACGTTATTTCACCGCCGATGAAGCGGCAGCGCTGGCCGCCCTGCCCGAGGTGCTGCGCCAGCAGGCCTTCTATCGACTGTGGACGGCCAAGGAAGCGGTACTCAAGGCGCTCGGCCGCGGTCTGGCCTTCGGCTTGAATCGGGTGGGCTTCCGGCTCGAGGCGGGTGGAACCGCTGTCTTGCCGCAGGATTTCGCACACGCCGCCGCCCCCGCATCGGCCTGGACGCTTCATTCGCTGACGCCGGCTCCGGGCTTTCTGGGCGCGCTGGCATGGCGTGGCGGGCCACGCCCGGTACGCCGGTTCGCCCTGCCGCGCTGAAGGTGCCCGGCCGGGGGAACCTTTGGCGCACACCCGGGTCTGATTGATCGCATCTCCTGCCGTGGCCGCCGAGCGCGATGGCGATCGTGCATCGGCGTACCCGGATCTTGACGCGTACCGTGGGTACGCGTTTTTTTTGGCATCATCCGCGTTCCCGCCACCGCATCGGGCTCGCGCGATGATCCGGCTCAGCGTCAATCTCAACAAGATCGCGGTGCTGCGCAACTCGCGCGGCGGCAACGCGCCGGATCTCGCGACCGCCGCCGAGACCTGCATGGCTGCCGGCTGCGGTGGCATCACCGTGCATCCGCGCCCGGATCGCCGCCATATCCGCCCCGAGGATGTGACACTGCTGGCGCAGCTGACCCGCGGTCGCGTCGAGTTCAACATCGAAGGCAATCCCTTTGCCCGCCCGCGAGCAGGCTATCCGGGATTGATGGCGCTGATCGGCGCGGCACGTCCGCAACAGGTTACGCTGGTCCCCGACAGCGACGGCCAGCTGACCTCCGATCACGGCTTCGAATTTCCCCGTGATGCGCAGCGGCTGGCCCCGGTCATCGACCGCATTCGTGCGCTCGGTGCTCGGGTATCACTGTTCGTCGACGCCGATGCCGGATCGCTGGAACAGGCAGCCGCGCTGGGCGCCGCCCGCATCGAGATCTATACCGGACCCTACGCGCACGCCTTCGCTGCCGGTGATGCGCAAACCGAGCTGACGCGTTGCGCGAACACGGCGCGTCGTGCAGGCGCAGCGGGTCTCGGTGTCAATGCCGGCCATGATCTCAGCCAGGCCAATCTGGCGGCATTCTGTGCTGCCGTGCCCGGATTGGCTGAAGTCTCGATCGGCCATGCGCTGATCAGCGAGGCCCTGTATGCCGGCTTGACGACGACGGTCCAGCGCTATCGGGCAATCCTGGCCGGGCCCTCGACGCCCGAAAGCCGCGGCGGCCGCGGATAAAGAAACGCCCCGTCGAAACGAGGCGTCTTGCGACCCTGGCTGTGCCTGCGGGTGACTATTTGCCGTCGCCGGTGGTGATGAAGCCCACATGCACCATGCCCGCGCCCTTGGCAGCGGACATCACGTCCCAGATGGTCCGGTACTCGATGGTCTTGTCGGCGCGGATCTGCAGCTCGGGCTGCGGCGTTTTCATCGCCTCCACCGCAAGCCGTGCCTTCAGCTCGGCGTTGCTGACGACGTTGTCATTCCAGTACATCGTGCCGTCTTCGCGAATGGCCAGGTCGATCGGCACCATCTTGTCGGCGGCAGCCTGATTGGGATTGGCCTTGGGCAGCTCGACCTTGATCTTGTGCGACATCAGTGGCGCCGTGATCATGAAGATGATCAGCAGCACCAGCATCACGTCCACCAGGGGCGTGACGTTGATGTCCGCCATGAGCCCGCTGCCCCCGCTGTTGCTGCTGAACGCCATGTCAGGTCCTCACCACTTTTCGAAACCGATCTTTTCGACGTGCTGGCTCTTGGCCTCGGCCATGACCTTCGCCAGCTGGTTGTAGGACGTCGTCGCCGCCGCCTTGATATGCAACTCCGGCTGGTTCGGCTTGGTGCCGAGAATCGCCAGCTGCGCCTTCAGCTCGAGGTCGGTGATCGGGCTGCCGTTCCAGCTGATCGAGCCATCGCTGCCGATGACCAGGCTGATCGGCTCGGCGGGATTGACCGGCGGCGGGTTGTTGGTGGCCTGCGGCAGATCGATGCTGATCTTGTGGGTCATCATCGGCGCCGTGATCATGAAGATGATCAGCAGCACCAGCAGCACGTCCACCAAGGGCGTGACGTTGATGTCCGCCATCGGCCCGCCACCGGTGTTCGAGGTGAAAGCCATGGTTTTACTTCCTGGTCGGCACGGCCGGCTTGGACAGATCGGTCACGCGCGAACCCGTCGCGAAGAAGTCGTGCAGGTCATGCGCGAACTCGTCGAAACGGGCGTAGATCAGGCGATTGGTACGGGCGTAGAAGTTGTACGCCAGGACCGCCGGGATCGCGGTGCCGAGACCGATGGCGGTCATGATCAACGCCTCGCCGACCGGGCCGGCGACTGCGGCCATGTCCGCATTGCCGCTGGCGCCAATCGCGATCAGGGCATGGTAGATGCCCCATACCGTACCCAGCAGACCGACGAACGGCGCGGTCGCGCCGACCGTGGCCAGCAAGGTCATGCCCGTCTCGAGGCGCATGCTTTCACGCGAGACCGCCTGACGCAGCGAACGGTCGATGAACTCGGATCGGCTGAGCGACTCGGCCATCTTGCCGCCCTCGGCGCGCGAGTGATGCGCGGCGGCGGTGGCGCAATCGAGCGCGATCTTGGAGAACGGCTCGGAGCTGGGCTGGGTCTCCATCGCGCGCACGGCATCCTGCGCGGAAGGCGTATCCCAGAACGTGCGGATCACCTTGTCCATGCGCCCGCGCAACTGCATGTTGCGCGCGAAATTGAAGATGATGTAGTACCACGACAGCGCCGACATCGCGATCAGCACCAGGAACACCACCCAACCGATAAAGTCGAAGTTGTGAACCAGCTGATCGAAGCCTGCGCTCTGCATGGCTGCAGCATTGCCGCCGCCGAGTGTCGGCAACGCGCTGGGCGCTACCGCCGTGGAGGCGTGGGCCGCCGCGGCATCGACCGGCGGAGGGGTGGAGCCCGCCTGTGCGGCAGACATGGAGGAGGAGGCTTCTTGCTGCATGACGCGACCCTTTGTGCAGGATGATCGGGTGACGGGGAGAGTTTACCGGTCTGTCAGAACTCTTGCGGCGTGAAGTTGATGGGCACTTCGACCCACGCTTCCGTAGGCTGGCCATCCTTGACCGCGGCCGTAAAGCGATACTGCATCACGCCTTCGCGTGCCGCTCGATCCAGTTCACGGTAACCGCTCGACTTCTTGATCTGGATTTCCTTCGGTCGACCATCCGTCCCGACCAGCACCAGCAGGATCACCGTGCCTTGGTGGCCCTGACGCAGGGCTTCGATCGGATACCGGATCTGGATCTTTTGATTGTAGGCCACGTCCTGGCTCGCCGAAATGCTGACGGGCGGAGCCGGCGGCGACGGCGGGGCCGGCGGCGGCGCCGCCACGGCCATGTTCGAGGTTTCATTGACCACGGGCGGCTGCGCCGGCGGCGGCGGCACCGGCGGCGGGCGCATCTGCTGGATCACTTTCGGCGGCGGCGTCTTCGGCGGCACCGGCGGCGGCGGCGGTGGCGGCGGCGGCGGCGGCGGCGGCTCGATGAACTCCACCTGGACGATCTTGTCCTTGGCCTTTTCCTTGGCTTGGGGCGGCGCCATCGGCGACAGCATCAGCAGCAAGGCGGTGGCATGGAGCGCAATGGCCCCCGCCAAGGCCACCGTGCGCCTCCAGTTGAACGGCGCGGAGCCGGAAGGTTGTGTGGTCGAGGCCATCAGTCGATCGATTCGAGTCTGCTTGAGTCGGCGTTGCGACCGCAGCTTACCGCGCGTGGGTTACAGATCACGCGGTTGCGCGAGCACAAGAAAGGACAAAGTTACACCAGCACCGCGGGCTTGTATAGGGGCGGTTCAGCGAATCCCCCGGCCTGCTTCTCACCACATTATTTCCTGCCGCCGTGCGACTCGGCCTTGAGCCACTTCACGGCCGCGGACTTCGTCTCCGGGTACTGCGCCGCCTTGCGGTAGGCAGCCAGCGCGCCGGCTTTGTCCTTGAGCTTGATGTCGGCGTTGCCAATCAGGATCCATGCCACGCCGGGCTTCTCCAGGCCACCCTTGGCCAGAGCCTGCTGCAGTGCCGCCCTGCCGTCCCTGTACTGGTCGAGCTGCTGCACCATCAGCTGGCCTCGCTGCATGTCCAGCTTGCCGTCCGTGGCGAACGGCGCGGCCTTGCCCCACGCGGCCACAGCGCCGTGCAGGTCGCCCGCGAGGTAAGAGGCGTCGCCCAGCAACTTGTAACTGTCAAAGCTTGGCTGGACGACCTGTTTCGCGAAGCCTTCCTGCAGTGCCGCGACAGCTTTTTGTGCATCCGGCTTCGGATCGTTGGAGTCCTGCCCGACGATCACGTACATCTTGGCCAGGTTGATGTAATCGGTACCGGTGACGATCAGTCCGTGCGCCTTCGCATCCTCCATCGCCTGCAGCGCCTTCGCCGGCTGATTGGCGTCGAGATAGACGGCGACCAGGTTCTTCCGGGTGGTTGCATCGCTGGGATTCGCGGCCAGCTGCGTCTCGAGAACCTGCGCCGCGTGAGCATAGTCCTTGAGTCCCACATAGCTCTCCACCAGAACCTGTCCCCACCAGACGGGGGCGCCCTGCGGCTGCAGCTTCATGGCTTGCTGCATCGAGCTGACCGCATCCGAGTATTCCTTCTCGCTGAGATAGATGCGTCCCTGCAATGCGTATGCGTCGCCGGTCTGCTTGCCGCCTTGCTCCATCCAGGTCTTCAGGGTGTCGAGCGCCGGCTGCCATTGCTGGTTCTGCGTGTACAGCTGCGCCAGCCCCATCATGGTGTCGAAGTAATCGTCATTGGGCAGCGAGTCGAGCGCCAACGCCTGCTTGAGCAGGGCGATGCCGCCGGCGTAGTCGTTCTGGTTGACCTTCAGTTGCGCCAGTCCGCGCAGGGCCTCGGCCTTCGCGTACTTGCTGCTGCTGTCGCTGACCAGCTTCTGCAGGTCGGTTTGTGCTTCCGTCTGCTGCTTGCTGTCGTTGAGGGCAGCGAAGCCCTTCTTCAGCAACTCCTCGTCATGCCTGCTGGTCAGATCGGGCTTGGGCGACTCGCGCTTGGCATTGGGATACTCGGGCGGTTTCTTGTCGGCGGCCACGGCGGTGGCGCCCAGCGCGAAAGCAAGCATCACGATCGCAAGCGTCTTGGCGAACAGGCGGAATTTCATGAAGGCCTCGCTGGGGGGTGCCGGGGCACGCGGGGAGATTGCGAAGCGTAGCGGCGATGCAGGCCGTCGCTCAAGCTGCGCCGCGGCATGCGCGGCTGACATGGCTGTCGCGCGTTCGCCGCATCGTGCCGAAGTCTCAGACGTCGAGGTTGGCGACCTTCAAGGCATTGGCTTCGATGAAGTCGCGGCGTGGTTCGACCGCCTCACCCATCAGCATCGCGAACATCTGATCGGCGGCCACAGCATCCTCGATACCCACCTGCAGCAAGCGCCGCGTTTCGGGATTGACCGTGGTTTCCCAGAGCTGTTCCGGATTCATCTCGCCCAGCCCCTTGAAGCGCTGGATGGCACGGCCTTTCTTGGCCTCCTCGAACAGGAACGTGCGCAGCTCGGCAAAGCGGCGCAGCGGGAGCACGACGTTGCCACGGCGGACCTCGGCGCCGGGTTGCAACAAACCGGCCAGTGCGCGCGCCGCTTCGGCGACGGCACGAAATTCGGCACCCTCGAAAAACGCACGCGTCAGCACAAAGCTGTGTCCAAGTCCGTGCTGGGTGCGCTCGATCACCAGCGCCTCGGCCGCACTGCCGGCGTCGCGCACGCTCAGCAGGTAACGCGGTCGGCCGAGCCCCCCCGCATTGACACGCGCGCTCAGCACCGCCAGCCATGCATCCGTCGCCTGCGCATCCGGCCAGCGTTGCGGGTCGGGCGGCGCTCCTTCCAGCATGGCTTCGAGTACGACTGCGTCGCACCGGTTGCTGAGACGCTCGATCTGGTCCAAGGCAGCCTGGTAATCCCGCAGCAAGCGCTCGAGCGCCTCGCCTCGAATGGGCGGCAGAGCCTCGCCCGGCATCAGCTCGGCGCCATCCACCGCGTTCGCAATCAGGTAGGCATTCAGGGCCGCATCGTCCTTGAGATACATCTCCTGCTTGCCTTGCTTGAGCTTGTACAGCGGCGGCAGACCGATGTAAACGTAGCCGCGCTCGATCAGTTCCGGCATCTGCCGATAGAAGAAGGTCAGCAGCAGGGTGCGGATGTGCGAACCGTCCACATCGGCATCGGTCATGATGATGATGCGGTGGTAGCGCAGCTTGTCGGGGTTGTATTCGTCCTTGCCGATACCGCACCCAAGCGCCGTGATCAGGGTGCCGACCTCAGCCGAGGCCAGCATCTTGTCGAAGCGGGCCTTCTCGACGTTGAGAATTTTGCCCTTCAACGGCAACACCGCCTGGGTCTTCCGATTGCGGCCCTGCTTGGCCGAGCCTCCGGCCGAGTCGCCCTCGACGATGAACAGCTCCGACAAGGCCGGGTCCTTTTCCTGGCAGTCGGCCAGCTTGCCCGGCAACCCGGCGATATCCAGCGCCCCCTTGCGCCGTGTCATCTCGCGCGCCTTGCGCGCGGCCTCGCGCGCGCGCGCGGCATCCACAACCTTGGAGGCGATGGCCTTGGATTCGGCGGGATTTTCCAGAAGGAATTCCTCGAGCTTCTGGTTCATCACCTGCTCGACGATGCCCTTGACTTCGCTCGAGACCAGCTTTTCCTTGGTTTGCGAGGAGAACTTGGGATCGGGCACCTTGACCGAGAGGACCGCGATCAGACCCTCGCGCATGTCGTCACCCGAGAGCTGCACCTTGGCATTCTTGGCCAGCCCGGACTGCTCGACGTAGGCAATCAGGGTACGCGTCAGCGCCGTGCGGAAGCCGGTCAGATGCGTACCGCCATCCTTCTGCGGAATATTGTTGGTGAAACAGAACATCGTTTCCTGATAGCCGTCGGTCCATTGCATCGCGACCTCGACGGTGACGCCCTCCTGCTCGGCGGCAAAACTGATCACGTTCGGATGCAGCGCGGTTTTCAGATGCGCGACATGCTCCACGAACGAGCGAATGCCGCCTTCGAACTGAAACACGTCGTGGCGATCGACGCGCTCATCACTCAGCTCGATGCGCACACCCGAATTGAGAAACGCCAGCTCGCGCAAGCGTTTGGCGAGGATGTCGTAGTGGAACTCGATGTGGGTGAAAACCGTTGGGCTTGGCACGAACCGCACGCACGTCCCGCGCAGGCTCGATGGGCCCACCGTCTTCAACGGATAGAGCGGCTCGCCAAGGTGGTATTCCTGCAGGTGCTCGTGACCATCGCGGTGGATCTGCAGCCACAAATGGTCGCTCAGAGCATTGACCACCGAGACGCCGACACCATGCAGGCCACCCGAAACCTTGTAGGAATTCGCATCGAACTTGCCGCCCGCATGCAGCACGGTCATCACCACCTCGGCGGTGGAACGGCCCTCTTCGGGATGGAGGTCCACGGGAATGCCGCGACCGTTGTCGGTGACGCTGACCGAGCCATCAGCATGCAGGACCACTTGCACGTGGTCGCAATAACCGGCCAGCGCCTCGTCGATCGCGTTATCCACGACCTCGAAGACCATGTGATGCAAGCCGGTGCCGTCATCGGTGTCGCCGATGTACATGCCCGGACGCTTGCGGACGGCTTCAAGTCCCTTCAGGACCTTGATACTGCTGGAATCGTAGGCTGTGCTCATGCGCTTCCAAGAAAGAGGGCGCGACCGCGGCCAGCGGCGCGAATCAAGCGTTCTAGTGTATCAGGCGCGCTATTGCGGCGCCGGCCCGTCAGAGCTTCCGGACCGTGCCGTGTTCCACGTGGAACCGGGTCGTGCTGCCGGCCAACACGGGCGCAATGGTCGTACCCGTGATCAGCACCTGCCCTGCCTGGTGTTGCAATCGGTCGACAACGGCCTCCAGATGGGCCGCGTCCAGCTCGGAGGCCAGATCGTCCATGCACAGCACGGCCGCATCGCGACTACGTCGATCGTGCAGTTCCGCTTGCGACAACAAGCAAGCCAACGCGGAGAGCTTGGCCTGTCCGCGCGACAGCAAGGCCCGCGATGGCGCTGCTGCATAGGTGAGCGACCAGTCCGCCCGATGCGGGCCCGGCCGTGTATGCGCCAGAGCCCGATCACGCTGGCGTGACCCCTGCAACGCCGCCGCCAGAGACTCTCCGGCGGGCCAGCCGCGGCGATAGAGGAGGAGCGGCGTACCGAGTTCAGGAACCAGGACCGCACACAGGGCCTCCAGCAGGGGTGCGAGCGCTTCCAGATAACGTTGCCTCATCGCATCCAGCTGCTCGCCCCGCTGCGCCAACTCCTGCTCCCATGGTTCGAGGTCAACATCAACGGCCGCGCTGCGCAGCAAGGCATTGCGCTGGCGCAAGGCACGTCGATAGCGCCGCCAGAGGGGCTGGAATTCATGTTCCACGTGGAACACGCCCCAGTCGACGAAGCGCCGGCGCTCCTCGGCCGGGCCCGCGATCAGGGCATGACTGCCGGGTTCGAAGCAGATGACCGCACAATGCTCGATCATTGCGGCCAATGTCGCCACGGACTGGCCGTCCACACGCGCCTGCCAGCGATCGGCTTGGCGCGTCAAGCCCAGGGATTGCACCTGCCCCGTTGCATGGCGGATTTCGGCATGCACGGTCCAGCTTGTGGAGCCGCGACGCAGCAAGGCTTCCGCGGCACCGGCACGAAACGAGCGGCCGTGCGAAAGCAGGTGTGCGGCTTCCAGCAGCGAGGTCTTGCCCGCACCATTGTCGCCGACAAAGACATTGATGCCCGGCTGCAGCACCACGTCCAGATGCTGAAAACAGCGCAGCTCATCGACGACCAGGCGGGCAAACTGCATGGAGGCTCACAGGAAAGCGCCGGCACATGCCACCGGCCTGCGGCGGCGGGGCAACCCGAGCGGTGTCGCGGTCAGAGACGCAACGGCATGACCACGTGTCGCGCCTGCTCATCGGGAACACCCTGGATCAGGCAACTCGACTGGGCATCACGGAGGTTCAATCGCACTCGATCACTGCGCAACGCGCCCAGCGCGTCCAGCAAATAGCCGACGTTGAAACCAACCGCGAGCTCGCTGATCGCGGTATCGGCTTCGATTTCCTCGACGGCCTCCTCCTGCTCGGGATTGTGGGCCACGATACGCAGCTTGCCTGGATTGAGCTCAAGCTTCACACCGCGATACTTCTCGTTCGACAGGATGGCAGCCCGCTGCAGCGCGGCACGCAGCGCGTCGCGGTCCAACTCGGCGGTCTTGTCAGCTCCGATCGGCAGCACGGCCTCGTAGTCAGGAAATCGACCGTCGATCAGTTTGGACGTGAACACCACGTCGCCGCGCCGCACGCGCACGTGATTTCGCGCCACTTCCAGTTCCACGGTGACATCGCTCGGCTCCAGCAGGCCACCCAGTTCGTTCACCCCCTTGCGCGGAAGAATGATCTGCCTGCGCGCCGTGGCTCCGGCCGCCAGCTCCGTCTCCGCCATGGCGAGGCGATGCCCGTCGGTTGCCACGCAGCGAAGTCCGCTCTCGCGCAGATCAAACAGCATGCCATTGAGGTAAAAACGGACATCCTGATTGGCCATCGCAAAGGCGGTGCGATCCATCAAGGCCTTCAACACGGATTCCTGCAGCTGCACGCGCTCGACCACGTCGATGGCATCCAGGGTCGGAAACTCGCTGGCAGGCAAGGTAGCTAGCGTGTAACGGCTGCGGCCTGCGGTCAGCGAGGCACGATCTCCGCTGAGCTTGAGCTCAATCCGCACTCCGTCCGGCAGCGCTCGCACGATGTCGAACAGTTTGCGTGCCGGCAGCGTGACTTCACCCTCGGCGGGTTGCTGCACCTCCGCGGAAGCAACCATCTCGACTTCCAGATCGGTCGAGGTCAATGCCAGTCGATCACCCCGGACCTGAGCCAGGAGATTGGACAGGACCGGCAAGGTCTGACGCCGCTCGACCACGCCGACCACCTGCTGCAATGGTTTGAGCAAGGCTTCTCGCTGAGTGCTGAATCGCATGGCGCATCCTGTTCCAGTGCTTTGTTGATAAAGAAATTCTGGTAGCTGTTGCTGGTTCGGTGGATAAGCGCAGAAGGCCTATTTTATTTTTATATTCAATTGGTTGCGATGGAGACCTTGGGCCGGAAGCAGCGTTCTTGCCGGTGTGTATTCTGGGGATAACTTTGCCGTCCGAACACTCCGCCGAGTTACCCACAGGGTTCACCCCGTGAGTATACGGATCAGTTTGTCCCAATCCTGCCGCATTCGCGCGTCGTTGTCGCAGAGGCTGCGGATGGTCTTGCACGCGTGCATCACCGTCGTGTGGTCGCGACCGCCGAAGGCCTCGCCGATTTCCGGCAGGCTGTGCTCGGTCAGATCCTTGGCCAATGTCATTGCCAGCTGCCGGGGGCGCGCCAGGGAGCGCACGCGACGCTTCGACAGCAGATCCGACAACCGCACCTGGTAGTAGTCGGCGACGGTTTTCTGGATGTTCGGTACCGTCACCGCCAGCTGATGCACGGAAAGCAGGTCGCGCAGGGTCTCTTGGGCGAACTCGAGCGTGATCGGGCGCGCAAAGAAGTTGGCCCTCGCCGACAGCGTGTTCAGTGCGCCTTCGAGGTCGCGCACGTTCGAGCGAATGCGACGCGCCAGCAGCAAGGCGACGTCTTCCGGCAACGCCATGCCTTTGCCATGCGCCTTGGCCAGCAGGATCGCGGCACGGGTTTCGAAGTCCGGCGGCTCGATGGCCACCGACAATCCCCAGCCCAGACGCGATTTCAGTCGCGGCTCCAGGTTCTCGACTTCCTTCGGGTAACGGTCACAGGTGAGGATGATCTGCTGCTTGCCGTCGAACAGCGTGTTGAAGGTGTGGAAGAACTCTTCCTGAGTGGTGTTCTTGCCGGCAAAGAACTGGATGTCGTCGATCAGCAGCGCGTCGACCGAACGGAAGCGGCGCTTGAAATCGTCCATGTTCTTGGTACGCAACGCTTCGATCATCGAGCCGACGAACTGTTCCGAACGCAGGTACAGCACCTTGGTGCCGGGTTTGTGGTTGCGGATCATGTTGCCGGCCGCGTGCATCAGGTGCGTTTTGCCGAGGCCGGTGCCGCCGTACAGCAACAACGGGTTGTAGGCGTGGCCCGGATTCTGCGCGACCTGCATCGCCGCGGCCTTGCCAAGCTGGTTGGACTTGCCCTCGACGAAGGTGTCGAACGTGTAGCTGGGATCAAGGTTGTGTTCGAACTCGGGCGTCATCGGCGCCGCCGCCGCCGTCGCGCTGGCGCGCAGCAGTCGCGGCCGTGCGCTGCCGACCTCCAGGTGCACGGGTACCGGGTGACCGATCAGATGCTCCAGCACGGCGCCGATCCGCGACAGATAGTGCAGCCGAACCGTGTCCACGGTGTAGGCGTTGGGTGCAAACAGACGCAATCCTTCGCCGTCCTCGAGCGCTTGCAGCGGCATCAACCAGGTATGCAGGTCTTCTGCGCTGAGCTCGCCATCCAGGCGTTCGAGGCAGCGCTGCCAGAGTGTGCTCATGGCTCGCAGGGTCCGTGGGGCAGTAGAGGCGCGATGCGCCGGCAGGACGAACGAGTGTAGCAGCCTCGTCACGCGCCTCCGCCGCAGCTCATGGTTGACAGTGCGGCGGTCGCGACCCGACAATCCCAAGTCTTTTTCGAGGCAAGACGCCATGAAGCGCACCTTTCAACCCAGCAACCTCAAGCGCGCACGCACGCACGGCTTTCGCGCGCGCATGAAGACGGCCGACGGCCGCAAGATCATCGCGGCGCGGCGTGCCAAGGGCCGCAAGCGCCTGATTCCGTAAATCCGACGATGGGCGACGTCGGCCTGCCGCGGGCGACGCGGCTTCGCCGCGCCGCCGACTTTCTGGCCATGCGCGATGCGCCGGGCCGTCTCGCCGGCCGCTACGTGCTGATTCGATACGCGACGGCTGCCGGTGCCAGTGCACGCATGGGAATGGCTGTTTCACGCCGCGTCTCCAAACGCGCGGTCGTACGCAATCGCATCAAGCGGCAGATGCGTGAATCGTTCCGCCGCATGCGCGCAAAACTGCCGCCGCTGGATCTGTTGCTGATCGCTCGCAGCGAAGCTGCCACCGTGGACAATGCGATCCTGCGCGCCGAACTGGATCGCTTGTGGCCGCGTTTGCAGTCATTGAAGCCGTTGCCACCCACCGGCACAATCAGCGACTGACCGGCAGCCGGCGTCTCGCATCCTCACCCTGCCCCCGGCGCCCATTCGGATCCTCCACGCAATGAATCAAACGCGCACGTTCCTCGTCTTTGCGCTGCTGTTTGTGGCCTATCTGCTGTGGACGACGTGGCAGACAGACTATGCGACCGCGCCGGTTCCCGTTGCGACGACGGCAACGACGCAGCCTGCGTCCGGGAAGGTCACGCCATCCGCGACGGCGGCTCTGACGGCACCTCGCGCGCCGGAGATTCCGACCGTTGCAACGCGAGCGCAGACGCACGGCGAGCAGATACACGTGCGCACCGACCTGCTCGACCTCGGCATCGATACTCGCGGCGGCACGCTGGATCGCGCCGAGCTGCTCGACTACGCCGTCGAACCCGGTCAGCCGGCGCGGGTCGATTTGCTGCACGCGGGCGCGGCCGATTACTTTGTCGCGCAAAGCGGATTGGTCAGCGCCAATGGCAAGGCGCCAGACCACACCGCGGTGTTCCATGCCGCGCAAACCGACTACGCCCTGGCGCCCGGACAGAACACGCTGCATGTCGATCTGACCTGGACCGATGCCGCCAGCGGCGTCAGCGTGCTCAAGCGTTACACCTTCACCCGCGGCAGCTACGTGGTGGCCCTGACCGAGCAGGTGAGCAACCGCGGCAGCACGTCCTGGACCGGCAACGCCTATGAGCAGCTGACCCGCGTGGCACCGCCCGCGCCCAGCAGCCATCTGTTCGGCCTGTCCGATCCCGCTTCGCACAGTTACAACGGACCGGCCTGGTACGGTCCCGCCGACAAGTTCCAGAAGCTGCCCTACGAGAAGATCGCCAGCGAACCGCTCAACAAGCCCGTCAGCGGCGGCTGGGTGGCGATGGTGCAGCATTACTTTCTCGCCGCATGGATTCCCGGCAGTGCCGGCGCCCAGACTTTCCAGAGTGCCGCGGTGAACGCCGACGGCAGCGTGCGCTACGTGATGCGCACGCTGGGACCGGCATTCACCGTCGCCCCGGGCCAGACGACAAGCAGCACGGCGAACCTGTTCGTCGGCCCCAAGCTGCAGAGTCTGCTGCAGCAGGTCGCGCCCGGACTCGAACTGACCGTGGACTACGGCATGTTCACCGTGCTCGCGCAGCCGCTGCACTGGGTGCTGGTCGAGCTGCACCGGCTGACCCACAACTGGGGGCTGGCGATCATCCTGCTGGTGCTGCTGATCAAGGCGGTGTTTTTCAAGCTCAGCGAAAAGCAGTACACCTCGGCGGCGAAGATGCGCAAGCTGGCGCCGCGCATCCAGGCGCTGAAAGAGCGCTACGGCGACGACAAGGTCAAGATGCAGCAGGCCATGATGGAGCTGTATCAGAAGGAGAAGGCCAATCCGCTCGCCGGCTGCTGGCCAATGCTGGTGCAGATTCCGGTGTTCTTCGCTCTGTACTGGGTGCTGCTGGAGAGTGTCGAGCTGCGCCAGGCGCCGTTCTTCGGCTGGCTGCAGAACCTGTCGGCGCCGGACCCCTACTTCGTGCTGCCGGTCCTCAACGCGGCGGTGATGCTGGCGCAGCAGTTCCTGACGCCGATGGTGGGCATGGATCCGACCCAGGCCAAGATCATGAAGGCGATGCCGCTGTTATTCGCCTTCATGTTCGCGTTCTTCCCCTCCGGGCTGGTGCTGTACTGGGTGACCAACGGGCTCACTGGCCTGCTGCAGCAGTGGTTCATCATGCGTCGCTACAACGCCCGGGACGCCAAGGCCGCGGCCTGAGCAACGCGGTGCGCCCATGCGCGCAGATCCCGACAGCATCGCCGCCATCGCCACGCCCGCCGGAGCGGGCGGCATCGGCGTGCTGCGGGTGTCGGGACCCGCGGTGCCGGCGATCGCGAGCTCCCTGCTCGGCTTCATGCCGCAGCCGCGGCGCGCGCACTACGCGGCATTCCTGGATGGGGATAGCGCGCCGATCGAGCGCGGTCTCGCGCTGTATTTCGCGGCACCGGCGTCCTACACCGGCGAGGACGTGCTCGAGTTGCACGCGCACGGCAGCCCGGTCGTGCTGGATCTGCTGTTGCACCGCGTGCTCGAGCTCGGCGCCCGGCGCGCCCGTCCTGGCGAATTCACCGAGCGCGCCTTTCTCAACGGCAAGCTCGACCTGGCCCAGGCCGAGGCAGTCGCCGACCTGATCGCGGCACGCAGTGAATCCGCTGCACGCGCCGCGCAGCGCGCGCTGGCCGGCGCGTTCTCGCGGCGCGTGCACAGCCTTGTCGTTGCGCTGACCGCGTTGCGAGTGCAGGTCGAGGCGGCGATCGACTTTGCCGATGAAGAGCTCGAACTGCTCGCTGATCCCGCGCTTGCCGCAGGGCTCGCGAGGGTGCGCGCCGCGGTTGCGGCGCTGATCGCCGATGCCCGCCGCGGCGTGCGCCTTGCGCGCGGTGCGCGCGCGGTGCTGATCGGCCGGCCCAACACCGGCAAGTCCAGCCTGCTCAACGCGCTCGCCGGCGAGGATCGCGCGATCGTCACCGCGATGCCGGGCACTACCCGCGACACCCTGCACGCCGAACTGCTGATCGATGGCGTCGGCATCGAACTGATCGATACCGCAGGCTTGCGCGACAGCGGCGATGCGATCGAGCAGGAAGGCGTGCGCCGCGCCCGTGCCGCGCTCGCCCGCTGTGACTTGGCGGTGCTGGTCAGCGAGATGGCGCACGTCGAAGCCGATCTCACCCTGCTCGATGGCCTGCCCGACGGGGCCGCTGCACTGGTGGTCGTCAACAAGTGCGATCTCCAGGCCGATCCCGCGGCACGCGTCGAAACCCGCGCCGGCCGCGCCTGGCTGCATCTGTCCGCGCGTACCGGTGCCGGTCTTGATGACCTGCGCGCGGAATTGGCGCGTCATTCCGGCGGCTGCAGTGAAGCAGATGCCTTCACCGCGCGTCAGCGCCACGTCGAGGCGCTGCAGCAAGCCGATGCCGCGCTCGCGGCCGCCGCCGCCGCGCTCGCCGTGCAACGCGCGCCGGAACTGGTCGCCGAGGATCTGCGCCAGGCCGCACAGGCGCTGGGCACGATCACCGGCGCGGTCAGTGCCGACGACCTGCTCGGCGCGATCTTTGCCGGCTTCTGCATCGGCAAGTGATACCGGCGCGCGCGGCGGATGCCGCTGCTGTGTCCGCGACAACAGGGCGGATCGGTTGCGGTCGTGGCGGATGGCGACGGCGAAGACCCCCGGCCCGGTGGACGCGGATGCCGCGATTGAATTTACCGCCGGGTGCTGCAATGTGCATGCAGGCCCCACGCTGTGGAGTGTCATCATGCTCGAGCTCTACTACTGGCCGACGCCCAACGGTCACAAGATCACGCTGTTTCTCGAGGAGGCCGGCCTCGATTGCGTGATCCGGCCGGTCAACATCGGCAAGGGCGAGCAGTTCGATCCGGGATTCCTCAGGATCGCGCCCAACAACCGCATGCCGGCGATCCTCGACACGGCACCCGCGGGCGGCGGCGCGCCGGTGAGCGTGTTCGAGTCCGGCGCGATCCTGCTCTATCTCGCCGAAAAGACGGGCAGGTTCCTGCCCGACGATCTGCGCGGGCGCGTCGAGACCCTGCAATGGCTGTTCTGGCAGATGGCCGGCCTGGGGCCGATGCTGGGCCAGAACCATCATTTCAGCGGCTACGCGCCGGAGAAGATTCCCTACGCGATCGAGCGCTACGTCAACGAGACGCGGCGCCTGTACGGCGTGCTCGACCGGCGTCTCGCCGATCGCGCCTTCGTCGCCGGCAACGCGTACACCATCGCCGACATGGCCTGCTATCCGTGGATCGTGTCGCACGAACGCCAAAGCATGCGGCTGGAGGATTTCCCGCACCTCAAGCGCTGGTACGAGATCATCGCCGCGCGTCCGGCGACGCAGCGCGCCTATGCCCGCGGCGAACCCTATCGCACGCAGCACGACACCGGCAGCGCCGAGGCGCGGCGCATCCTGTTCGGCCAGGGGCGCCCGGGCTAGCGGCCTGGTCGCACGGCGCTGCGCGGCGGCGGCGGACGCACCGCGTGAATCCTACGACTTCGTAGCATTTCCGCCGGCAAGTTGCGAGATGCTGCCGGAACTTGCGGTGCCTCTCGCCGGTCTGCTCAGGGTTGCCTTGTGACCCTGAGCGCGGTGATCGCATGCACCAGGACGCCGCGCGAAGCAGCGGCCCGGCGGTCATCGCCCGCAGGGCCCGGCAGGGCGCCGCTGCGCGGCCGGACCGCGCCGATCCTTGCCGAAGGAGTGGTCATGAAGGTGTCCGTCAAGTTCTGCACCGCGCTGCTGGCGTGGGCGTTCCCTGTCCTGGCGCTGGCCGCGGCAGCCCCGGCGTCAGGTCCGATCCAGGCGTTGATACGCTACCCGACGATCCACGGCAGCACGGTGGTGTTCGAGGCCGGGGGCGCCTTGTGGAAGGTGGGCACACAGGGTGGCGAGGCCACGCGCCTGACTTCCGACTCCGGGTATGACTCGCATCCGGTGTTTTCGCCCGACGGCGAATGGATCGCCTTCACCGGCTGGTATCGCGGCAACACCGACGTCTACGTGATCGCCGCTGCGGGTGGCCCGGTCAGGCAACTGACCTGGCGTTCGGTCAACGCGGCGATGGGCGGGAAGATCCTCACCGCGCCGGACAACGTGGTGCTGGGCTGGACACCGGACAGCAAGGACGTGGTGTTCCTCTCGCGGCGCGACAGTTTCAATCCGCAGATCGAGCGCGCCTTCGAGGTGCCGGTCACCGGCGGCTTGCCGGTGGCACTGCCGATGCCATGGACCGGGCCGCTCGCGTTCAACGCCAGCGGCAGCGCCGTCGTCTACAACAAGCTGGCGCACATGCTGCGGCCGTTTCATCGCAAGGACTATTACGGTGGCCAGGCCGACAACCTTTTCAGCTACGACCTCGCCAGCGGGGCCAGCACCCAGCTGACGCACTGGAAGGGCGAGGACACCTATCCGATGTGGGATGGCGACACGCTCTTCTTTGCCTCCGATCGCGGCAAGAACGGCGTGCTCAACCTCTGGCAGCGCAACCTCAAGACCGGCGCCACGGTGCAGCTGACCGACTTCCCGAGCTATGACGTGGATTGGCCGAGCCTTGGCAACAGCGGCATCGCACTCTCGGATGGCGGACGTCTCTACGTCTATTCATTCGCTACCGGGAAACTCGCGCAGGTGCCGGTGACGGTTCCGCTGGACGGTGCGCGCACCCTCCCGTACGAATACGCCGCGGGCAAGATGATCCATGGCGCCGACGTTGCGCCGGACGGCAAGCTGGCGGTGTTCAGCGCGCGCGGCGCCCTGTTCACGGTACCGGCCGGATACGGACACACCACCGAGATCAGCCAGACCGCGGCCAGCAACGACAAGGATCCGTCGTGGTCTCCGGATGGCCGGTGGATTGCCTACATCCGCGATACCGGCATCGACAGCCAGGTGATGCTGCGACCGGCCGACGGCCAGGGCCCGGTCCGGGCGCTGACCGCGCAGGGCCGCCTGAGCTACGCCGGGCCGCTGCTGTGGAGCCCGGACAGCGACTGGCTGACCTGCACCGACTCGCGTCAGCGCCTGTGGCTGATCGATGTGAAGACCGGGGCGCGCAAGGAGGTGACGTCGGATCCGCAAAAGATCATCGGTGCGTTCCAGGACGTGGCGTTCTCGCCCGACAGCCGCTGGCTGGCGTTTTCCAAGCATCTGCCCAACCACCTGCACGGACTGTTCATCTACGGCCTGGGTGATGGCCAGCTGCACGCGGTCAGCCGCGGCGATTTCAACGACATCGATCCGGCATTTTCGCAGGACGGCAAGTATCTGTACTTCGTCTCGGCGCGGCTGGTGAACCCGGTGCTGTCGAGCTACAACTTCGGTGCCTCGGGCGTGGTGCCGGACGGGCTCTACGTGACCACGCTCGCAGCGGCGACGCCCTCGCCGCTTGCCCCGCGCACCCGGGAACCCTCCGCGCCCAAGCCCAAGGCGGCCGCCAAGGCCAAGGCCAAGGGCAAGCCGCATCCGCCCGCGGTGAAGATCGATTTCGATGGCCTGATCGAACGCGCGGTGCAGGTCCCGGTGCCGGCATCCAACATCGCGCAGGTGGCCGAGGCCAAGGGCGTCGTCTACTACGTGACCGTGCCGGTGCCGGTGCTGGGTGGCGCGATTCCGGGCGAGATGCCGGAGCTGCGCGCCTATGACCTCGCCAAGCGCAAGGTGCTGACCCTGGTGCCGGGCATCGGCGGCGGTTTCGCGCTGTCGGCCGATGGTTCGACCCTGCTCTACCGGGCCAAGTCGCAGTGGATGCTGCGGCCGGCGATCTTCGCGCCCAAGGCCAAGGCCAAGCCGCTGGACACCGCGCGCATGCAGATGCAGATCGATCCGCGCCGGGAGTGGGCCGAGATCTTCAACGAGTCGTGGCGCAACGTACGCGACTATTTCGTCAACCCCGAGCTGATCAAGACGCGATGGGCGGCGCTGGGTGATCGCTACCGCGCGCTGCTGCCGCTGGCGCAGAGCCGCGCGGACGTCAACTGGATCATTGCCAACATGATCGGCTCG
>JAJYDI010000126.1 GCA_021777635.1 Pseudomonadota bacterium | reverse complement strand
CTCGGGGCGGCCATGTATTTGTCGATGCGAGCAAGCTCACGGACATACTTCACCGTGCGCACTTCCTCGCGCTTGCGCCGCTCCGCAGCGTAATCGCGAGGCTTGCCAGCCTTCTTGCTGGCACCGTGGCTCGGCGCGCCGTGGAGCTCATTCTGGTCGACGGGCACGACCTGCCCATGCTCATTCAGCCTGTAGGAAGGCTTCTGCTGCGACAACCTCTCACTTAGCTCGCGCTGGGCCCGCGCGCGTTGGGCGTCAACCTGCCTGGCAGGCACAGCGCGTACTTGCTTACCCTCGACAACCGGCGGCTTTTTCTCAGCGCGAGCTTGAGCACGCAGAACCTCGTGAGACTTCCTGGAGTTCACCAGGCTCTCGAGTCGAGCGTCGTCCCACTTTCGAGGCTTCTTCGCTGGTGGGATCAGGTCATTCGCAGCGCTGGCATGCGCATCGTTCATCCCCAATGGCGGGTGATCCAACAGATCTTCACCCTGGCCAAGCGGCGCGTTGCCAGCCCCGGTTTGAGCCGCGCCCACATCCATCGCCACACCCCCGAACATCGCCGCGGCGATGCACGCGGCCAGCGGCGCACGCGTCCAGCGTGCAGCTTTGCAGTCCTTCATCTTCCAAACTCCGTCTCGTCACGTCAGTTGCGGGTGGCTACGCCACACCGGCTCATGGACCGAAGACACCGGCGTGACACCGATCTGCCTCGATAGATTCAACAAAACGATGAATCTATGGAGTTTGATAGAACTGACCTGCGTAGTTCACTGTGGCTTGTTTTAATCGCGTGAAACCGTGCTTAATTCGGATTTCCGGCGGCCAGCACCGGCGCACAGGTCGGCCGGTTCGCGTCGCATCTGACGCGTGGCGCCCCGCGGCGGGCGCCACGCGCAGCGCCGTGCCCGTGCCGGCTTACACGTCGTCCTGCGCTCGGTAGATCACGTATTCGATTTCACCCAGATGGGTATCTGGCTCGAATTGGATCGCGTCAGCCTGCTGAATCTGCTTTCCAGTGGGCCCTGACACGCTCCACCCGGGCAGAATAAAGTGCCCGTTGCGCAAAAAAATGGCGACGATGTAGCGTGGGCGATCGTGGCTCCAATGCTCACCGTGTGCGACCACCGCCACGAGCCGATCACGTTGCGGTAGGTCATGCAGCACCACGGGCTCCTCACCGTAGAGTTCACTCGCCACCGCCCCGCTTCGCACGCCCCTGGAAGCGAGCCGATTTTCAAACTGCCCAAAGTCCCGGGGCCCTTTGACCTCCGTAAGAATGAAGCAGTTGCCCGAGACCTCCTCCCACAACGCACCGACCGTCTTGTGCCTGGTCTCCTCCTCGGTCAGCGCGCCGAGCCTCTCCAGCGCGTCCTTTGACCTTGCATCGGCGTCCGGCCCGAGCACCGTCACAAAGTCCTCGCATTGCAGCAAGACACGCAGCACCTCGCGCGCCCCAAGGTCTGGCAAGTCGACCGCCGCAGGGTTTGCCTCGGAATGCGTCGCGTCGGAATAGCTCGCGTCCGAATACGTCGCGTCGGAGACATCGGCCGCGGCATCAGCGGCATATTGCGCGTTGACAGCCTGCGCCTGGCCGTTCGCCTGGCCGACGCGCGGCAGCTGGATGACGACACCCGCTTTGGCGAAGTGGTCCCTGTACAGTTCACGCGCTTCACCCGGTGTCAGCTTCGAGATGGCCTTGGGCAACGCGCGCTCCGCGTAGGTCATGCAACGCTCCTGGGCAACCTCCAAGGCAGCGCGATCGCGCGCGAGCTCGCCCCTGAGATACCCTTGGCGGTACGAGAGGCTCATGGGGAATCGCGCTTCGCGCCAGTAAGGCTTGGCCGTCTTCCTTGCAGCACCGCGGTCCGGCGTGCTGCTGGCGTCGGCCTTGTCGGCAACGACAACGCGTCCATCCTTATCCAGTTTGTACGCTGGCTTCGGCCGCGCCAACGCTTCAAGTCGATTGGCGCTCCGCGGCCCGCGCTGGGCCAGCGGCTTTCCTGCACCGTCGTTCCGCGCATGTCCCGTCGGCCCTTGTCGCGACGGCTTCGGCGGCTGGAGGCGATCCGGCCGCGCCTCGCCGTGCGCACCACGCAGCTCCCTGCTCCCGGACGGCTCGTCATCCGACAGCACGAAATCGACCGAATCCAAAGGGCTGCGGTTGGTGCTGAAGGCGTCGGCTGAAAGGTAGCGCGGCTCGAGGGGGTGGGTGTCCATGGATTCCCCGTCTTCATCACTCAGCGGTGATGCGTTCTGGCTCGCCCCGGTTCCCGCCGCGCCCACCTCGATCGCGACACCCCCGAACATCGCCACGGCGAGGCACGCGGTCAGCGGCGCACGCGTCCAGCCTGCTGCTTTGCAGTCCTTCACCTTCCCAACTCCGTCTCGTCACGTCACTCGCGGGTGGCTACGTCACGCCGGCTCAGGGGCCGAAGACACCGGCGTGACGCTGTTCACCCTTTATAGATTCAACAATGCGCTGAATCCTTGGAGTTTGACTCGACTGATCGGAGTGGTTCCCAGCGGGTTGTTTCAATCGCGTCAAGCCGTGCGCAAGCCGCTGCTCGCATCGTGTTGACCAGCGCCGGCACCTGGGGGCAGGTCGCGGCGCCCGCTGCTGCTCGCGCGCTGCGCGGCACGCACCCGCGCAGGTGCCGTGCCCTCGCGAGCAGGCTGTCAAAGCGTGCCGGGATAGGCTCCACCATCGAGCAGGAAGTTCTGTCCCGTGACAAAGCCCGCGCTGGCCGAACAGAGGAAGGCGCAAGCCGCACCGAACTCGGCCGGATCGCCCAGACGCCCGGCCGGATTCTCGGCGGCGCGTCGCGCCAGCATCGCGTCGACCGCGACGCCGCTTGCCCGCGCCTGGGCCTGCGCGATCGCCGCCAGGCGATCGGTGGCGAACGGGCCCGGCAGCAGGTTGTTGATCGTGACGTTGTGCCGCACGGTCTTGCGCGCCAGCCCGGCGACAAAACCGGTCAGGCCGCTGCGCGCGCCGTTGGACAGCCCGAGCACGTCGATCGGCGCCTTCACCGCCGCCGAGGTGATGTTGACGATGCGGCCGAAGCCGCGCTCGATCATGCCGTCCACGCTCGCCTTGATCAGCTCGATCGGCGTCAGCATGTTCGCGTCGAGCGCGCGCATCCAGTCGTCGCGGCTCCAGTCGCGGAAATCGCCGGGCGGCGGCCCGCCCGCGTTGGTCACCAGAATGTCGATCGCTCCGGCCGCCCGCAGCGCCGCCGCGCGCCCCTGCGGCGTGGTGATGTCGCCGACCACCTCGGTGACCTCGACGCCGCAGCGCTCGCGCAGTTCCCGCGCAGTCGCCGCCAGCGCGTCGGCACCGCGCGCGATCAGGGTCAGATGGACCCCCTCGGCCGCCAGCGCCAGCGCACAGGCGCGCCCCAGACCCTTGCTCGATGCGCACACCAGTGCCCGGCGCCCGGCGATGCCCAGATCCATGTCTTCTCCTCGTCGTGGCCGGCGCGCGTTCGCGCTCACCCAGATAGCACCAGCCGCCCTCGGGCAAGTCCAGCGCATCCAGGCGCAAGCCGCCGATCGCGAGCCGCTGCAATGCGACGCAGTGGTTGCCGGCCGCGGCGAGCATGCGCCTGACCTGATGTTACTTGCCCCGCTCAAGCGTGATCGCGCCGGGCGTGAGCGCGCCGATGGTCAGCCTCGGCGCCGTCTTGCTCCTAGCCATCCACCCCTTGCTCGCGCCCATCGCTGCGCTCGTCAGTCCTGCTCCGATTCAGATACCAAGGTCCGGAAAAAACCCCAGTGTTCTGGCGCCCTGTAGACCGCCGCTGTGACGTTGCTGATTTGCTCGATGCCGACACGCACCGGGGAAGTCTCCGGCTCGTTCAACCTCTCGTTCGCGTCCATCGAAGCGCCGGACAGCTCCGCAGATATCGGGGGCATGCCATACACGACCCACCCGGTGTAGTCCTGGGTGACCGCGTGACGCACCAAGATGAACTCGGCATTGCTGTCCACAGGCTCGTCGACGATAGCGAGCAGCCCTACGATCAAGTTCCGATGGCAGGACGGCACCCTGCGCAGCACTGACTCGAAAGCAACAGGGCAGCCTTGGCCCCTGTTCCAATTCGACGCGCATGCCGCAGGGATGCCGCCGAGAGACTCGGCTTCATCCGCGGTCAGGATCTTCACCTCGGCCGTCGCGGCGGGGTCCAGAGCCGAGCTCAAGGCCTGCGGCGAATTTGCGAGCCTAAACAACAAGGGCGCGGCTTGCTCGTACGACAGACCATGCTGATCGGTGATCCCGAGCGCGTTCGCGGTGAATCTGCTCGATACCGCCTGAACGGCTCCAGCGCCGGGCAACTCACGGTGATCGGCGTTAGCCGAGGG
>JAJYDI010000125.1 GCA_021777635.1 Pseudomonadota bacterium | reverse complement strand
GAATGCCCTGCTGTTCGTCCTGCGTGGTGCCGGGCGGGCGCCCTCGATCGACGCCTTCCGGCAGGCCTTTCGATTTGGCCTGCGCATGCGTTTCGACGGCAGCGTGGATCAGATTGTGCGCAGTCAGGTTCTCGAAGCGCGTCCCACGAACACGCGCGGCTTCAAGGACGTCCTGGGAACCTTTCAGGAAATGGCCGCGAAGGTGCGCGAGATCGAGGAGAGAATCGCCGAGAGCCGCCCGATCCTGGATGATTTCGAGCGTGCGCAGCGTGAGCAGGTCCATGCGCTCGCATGGGATGCGCTGGAAGCGGACGCCCAGCTCGAGGTGGACAACGAGGCGCTGGCGGCCGCCGAAAAGGCGCAGGGCCGAGCTGAAGTCGCCCTCGACGATGCGAAGCGCGCCCAGCAACAGGCGCAGCAGGCCGAAAGTGCCGCCAGCGCCGCCGCGGCTGCAGCCGCACAACGCCGCGACCAGCATGCCTCGCACGGCGGGGCCGCCCTCCTGCGAGATCGCCTCGGCGTCGCGCGCAGCAAAGAGAACGAGCTCCGAACGGTTGTGCGTGGTGACCTGGGCAGCCTCAAGCGCGCGCTGGAAGTACCCATGCCACGTCCGGGTGCGCTTGTGGGCGACAGCGACGAGGCCTGTGCCGCGGCCGCCGCGGAGCTGGAGGAACTGCTGGGCGCCGATGCCTGGAGCGCACACGGCATCGAGCAGGCCATGCGCCGCGCCTTGCACGCGGCAAAGGCCAAGGGCGCCGAGGCCCTGAGCATCCTCAAGGATCTGGGTACGGCGCACACGCGGGCACAGCAGGAGGAGGCCAGGGCGCGCGCGAATCTCGACAGCCTCAAGCAGGGTCGGCGCAATACGCGCGACACGCCGTCCGACGCGCTGCGCGAACTGCTCTCGAACGCCGGCATCGAAGCCACCCCCGTGTGTCAACTCGTGGCGATCGAGGACGCCCAGACCTGGCAGCCGGTGATCGAAGCCTTCCTCGGCGCGCAGAACATGCAAGCCCTGCTGGTCGATGCTTCGGCCGAGCGCCGCGCGTTCGCCCTGTACCGCGGCGCGCGCATCTTCGACGCCAAGATTGTCATGCCCAGCCGGCTCAGCGAGCGCGCCAGCCCGCGTGCGGGCTCGGTGGCCGAGCTGATCAGCGGCCACAACCCGGCGGCGGTGAATTACCTGCGCGCCAAGCTCGGCGACTTCCAGCGTGCGCAAAGTGAAAACGAGTGCTTCGAGCATCGCTATGCGATGACGCCCGACGGCATGATCGTCGCCAGCGGCGAGATTCTGCGCCGCCGCCCGGTCGATCCGGCGCAGTTTCTCATCGGCCCGGTGACGGCTGGCGCGCGCAGCGCCGCCGAAGACATCTGGCGCCGTGCGCATCAGCACGCGATCACCGCGGAGCAGCAATATGACCAATTCAAGCCTATCGTGACCTTGCTCGCGGCGGTGTCCGGCGATGAAAGCGAGAGGATCAGCGCCGTCATGGAGGCCTTCGAACAGTTCGAACAAAGCGTTGCCGCGGCAAAGGACTTTCAGCGTCAGCTCGACGCCCTCGACACCGACGAATACCGTCAGCTGTGCGAGGCCGCGAATCGTGCGTCAACCGAGCTCGATACCCTCCGCAGCCTCACCGTCGCCGCGGCGGCGGCCGTGGGGAAGGCGCAGAACCAGCACAGCGTTCTCACGGACACCACGCAGCAGCGTCGAGCCGCGGTGCAGAGTTCGGGCGACGCGGCAACTCGCGCCCGCAGTGTTGCGGGCTTCGAGGATGCGGCCGCCTATGCTTCGGAACAATGGGACCGACTGCTCAGCCACGATCGCCTTGGCTCGAACTTCGCCGAGATGGCACGTGAGTGCCGCTCGCGGGCCGGCAGAAGCCGTCAGACGTGCCAGAGCGCCGCCAGCAACGCCCAGCGCTTGCTCGCCGTGTTTGTGACCAAACACCGTGAAACGATGCCCGAGGAGGCCGGTGCCGACTGGACGGCGGCGCGCGTCTGGCTGGTCGAGCGCGTGAACCAGCTCCACGGCACCGGCCTCAAGAACTACAAGGACAAGATGGACGACGCCCTGGCCGCTGCCAAGCGCACGTTCCGCACCGATGTGGCCGTGGCGATCAACGAGCACATCGACTGGTTGGACGAGACGATCCGACGCATGAACGCGGCGTTGGCCTCGGCCCCCGCCTTCACCAACGGCGAGCGCTATCGCTTCCGCCGCCCGGTTCGACCGGCCTTCGACCGGCTCTACAAGTTCGTGCGCGACGTGGCCAAGTACGGGGCCGAGGACGATCTGCTGGGCGGCGCGGGGGAGATGCCGCCCGAGTTCGACGATCTGATGCGCGGCAAAGCGGTGCCGGGGGCTGCGGCGATCAAGTCGCCGCTTGACGATTACCGCGAATTCTTCGACTTCGACGTCGAGGTGCTGCGCGAGAACCCCGAGACGGGGGTGGCGCAGCTTGCGGACCTGCTGAGCAAACGCATGGGCTCAGGGTCTGGCGGCGAACACCGCTCGCCCCTATACGTCATCGCCGGTGCAGCGATGGCCTCGGCCTACCGCCTGCAGGCCAGCGACGACAGCGGCGTGCGCCTGCTCGTACTCGACGAGGCGTTCATCAAGATGGACGCGCGCAACATCATCGCCACGATGCGCTATTTCGAGGAGCTCGGCTTGCAGATCTTTCTGGCTAGCGCCGGGGATGCGCTGGGGCACCTGAATGCCTTCCTCGACCGTTACTACGACATCATGCGGGACGCCGATGCCAACGTCGTGCTCCTTGAGGGCCACGATGTGGATGCGACCAGCCGCAATCTCAGTCGCGAAGACCTGCCCGAGTTCAACGCCGAGTTGCTCGAGCGCGAGGTCCATATCCTGACGGCGAGCGCCCCGGCATGAGCCAGGACAGCGCGTACGCACTGGCCGAGGCGGCTTTGTCGCGCTTGCTGAAGGCTGCCAATCGGCGCGATGCCGGAGTCGGACAACGCGCTGCGCTGACTGGATCTGCTCTGGCCGAATATCACGCGTTGCGCAGCCTCCAGGACAAGGAAGCGTTCGATGCCGTGCTCGATCACGCGCAGGGCTGCGGCGCGGTCCGGCTGACCCGGCCACGCGGCGATGTCTCTGGGTTCATCGAGCGCGTCGACCTGCTCGACACCCAGCGCCTGGCCGACATGCTGGGTCAGCCCACACACGCCAGCTTGGTCTCGCAGGCGACAGACATGCTTCAGCCGTGCGTGCAGGACTTCCCGGCCCTGGAGGCCGTGCTCGCGCGCTGGGCGGCCTTGAAGACCGTGCGGGGCGACGGCCCGCAGCAGGCTGCCGCGTGGCTCGATGCCTGCCGCACCATCGCCTACTGCCGCGAACAGGGCGAGCGCGACATCCCAGTGCGCGACGCCAGTGCCCAGTTATTCAAGAACAGCAAGCGCATCGAGGCACTCGTGCCCGAGCTCGACGTGCTGCTCGCTGGTGACGCCGCGGCGCCGCAGCGGCCCGACGCCCAGGTGCTGCAGGAAATCGGGTTGTTCCGCGAGCCGCAGCCGGTTCGCATGGCCGCGCGTCTGATCGTGCGCCGCGAGCGCGTTTCTGCATTGCTCGACAGCCCCTACGGGGCGTTTCCGCCCAACACCGTGCTGGGCCTGGACGGCTCACCCAGCCGTGTTCTCACCATCGAAAATCAGACCACGTTCCACGTCCAGGCACGGCGTTTGTGCGACAGCGATGTGCTGTGCGTCTACACGGCCGGAATGCCCTCACCGGCCTGGGGCGCGATGTATCAGCGACTGCTGGCCGGCATACCGCACGACGTGCCCGTGAGCCACTGGGGTGATCTGGATGAGGGCGGTTTTCGGATTGCTGCCTTTGTCAGTCGACTTGCTGCAGAGACCGGGCACCGCCTTGAACCCTGGAACATGCGTCCAAGCGACGTGCCACAGAGCCAGCGCCGCCCTGCAGCTCCGCGCACCGTGCAGCGCATGGCCAAGTTCGCCCGGGATGCGGGCTGGGGCGAGTTGGCCGACGAGATCGAGAAGACCGGAATCATCGCGGAGCAGGAGGGGTAGAGTGGCCGTCTCACCCCAGAGCCACGGGGCGCTGCCCGGCGCAAGATTGAAACCTGTGCTATTTTTAACCCATGGAAGGAATTTCAAGGCATCAGGTAATCAAGCGACTGCAGACCACGCTGCAGCGCGGGGCGCCGTTCGACCTGGCGAACCTGGCGTCGCTCGGGGTGTCGCCCCAGCGCGCCGCGCGCTATGCCGAGAGCGGCTGGCTCATTCGGCTGGCCCAGGGCGTGTACGCTTTCCCCAACGATGCGTTCGGCGTTGACGGGGCGCTGAAATTCCTGCAACAGCGGGTGCCCGGCCTGCACATCGGCGGCCGGAGCGCGCTGGGGCTTCAGGGTGTGCAGCACAACCTCGGCCGTGACACGCTGGTGCTCTGGGGAGATCGCCGCTATGAGCTTCCCCTCTGGTTTACCGCGCGCTTTCCGGCGCGCTACGTTCACGCGAAGCTGTTCGATTGGCCGGATGCCTCGCTGGCCAGCAAGACCC
>JAJYDI010000124.1 GCA_021777635.1 Pseudomonadota bacterium | reverse complement strand
CGCCCCATCAGCGCACCGCCGCCAGCAGATGCGCGGTCATTGCCGCGGTGCTCAGGAACACCATCACCGACACCAGCGAGGGCAATTGCAGGTTGCCCAACCCGCAGACGCCGTGCCCCGAGGTGCAGCCGCCGCCGAGACGCGCACCGAAGCCGCCGATCACGCCGCCCAGCGCGAGCTGCCAGGCAGGCACCGCCGTCAGCCACGGCGCGCCACCACGACCGGCCCACCACGCCGCCGCCCCCAGCAGCATGCCGATCGCATACACCAGCCGCCAGCGGCGCGAGGCCTCCAGACCCTCGACCCGGAATCCCGGCGCGCGGTCGAGCCACGACAGGGTGGCGCTGAAAAAACTGCTGGCGCCTCCGACCAGCCCGGTACCGACGAACACCAGGCCGATGCCGGCACCGATGAGCACGCCGCCCGCCAGATAGTGCACGCAGCCATCGGGAAACAATGCCGCCATCGCGTTCATCTGCAGAGTCCTGATCTCAAGCGGCCCCATGCTAACGCCTGCGGTGACATGCAGGCGCATGCGCCACGCCGCGTCACCCCAGCGCCAGCGCAGCTTGCGTCGGCCAGCGCCGACCCCAATGATGGACGATCATCTGGTCGCGGAACCCCGCCATGTCTGCCGTTCTCAACGCCCACGCCATCGACGCCACTCAGGCCAATTTCGAAACCGAGGTGCTCAACGCCTCGCTGAAACAGCCGGTACTGGTGGATTTCTGGGCCGGATGGTGCGGCCCCTGCAAGCAACTCGGTCCGATCCTCGAAAAGCTCGCCGCCGAGTTCGCAGGCGCGTTCCGCCTGGTCAAGGTGGACACCGACAAGGAAATGGCGCTGGCGCAGCTGTTTGGCGTGCGCAGCCTGCCGACGGTGATGCTGATCAGGGATGGCCAGCCGGTGGACGGTTTCATGGGGGCGCTGCCCGAGCGCGGCGTGCGCGAATTTCTCGCGCGTCACGGCATCCAGCCCGGCGTGGCGGCGGATGAGGCCGACGCACCGGTTGCCGATGCGCCCCTGGAAACGCCGGACGAGTCCATTGCCCGCCTGCAGCAGGCGCTGGCGCGCGAGCCCGACAAGGCCGAGCTGAAGCTCGAGCTGGCGCAGGCCTTCATGCGCGCCGGCAACGCCGGGGCCGCTGCGGCCGAGCTCGATGCGCTGCCCGCCAACCTCGCCAGCGACGACCGCGCTAGGGTGCTTCGCAGCCGGCTCGATCTTGCCGCCGCGCTCGAGGGCGCGCCCGACTCGGCGACCTTGCGGGCGCGCATCGTCGCCAACGGCAGCGATTACACCGCACGCGACCTGCTCGCCGTACACAAGCTGGTCGACGGCGACAGTGCCGGCGCGCTGGATGACCTGCTGTCCCTGCTGGCCGACGCACGTGGCTGGAACGAGGGCCAGGCGAGGAAGCGCCTGCTGGCCGCGTTCCAGGTGATTGAGGATGCCGAACTGGTCGCACGGACACGCCGCCGCATGGCCTCGCTGCTATTTTGATGTACGAGCACCGCACCGACCCGCTGCTGCCGCGAAGCCAGTTCCTGCGCCGTGTTGCGCGCAACCTGCTGGCGGCCGTCGTGGTGATCGCGTTCTCATTGCTGTCGGGCATGCTGGGCTATCACGGCTTCGAGCATCTGGGCTGGGTCGATGCCTACGTCAATGCGGCGATGCTGCTGTCGGGCATGGGTCCGCTGGAGTCGCCGGCGACGCTGGCCGGCAAGCTCTTCGCTGGTACCTATGCGCTTTACTGCGGTCTGGTCGTGATCTTCCTGGCCGGTGTGCTGTTGGCGCCGTTCGTGCACCGCATGCTCCATCGCTTCCACCTCGACCGCGACGCCGCGAAGCGCAACCCGTGAAACGGAAACTGACGCCGTCGCGACTGTGCCGCGTGTTCAACCTGTGGCCGCCATTCCTGTTCGCCGGCATCCGCGTCGAGCGAATCAGCGACGATTGGCGCCGCGCGCGCGTGCGCATGCGGCTGCGCTGGTACAACCGCAACTACGTTGGCACCCATTTCGGCGGCAGCCTGTTCGCGATGACCGATCCGTTCTGGATGATCCTAGTGACGGAATCACTGGGCAGCGACTACATCGTCTGGGATCGCGCGGGCACGATTGACTTCATCGCCCCGGGTCGCGGCGACGCCGTGGCCGAGTTTCACGTCGCGGACGCGGCGCTCGAAGAGATCCGCAGCGCCACAGCCGACGGACGGAAGTATCTGCGCTGGTTCGAGACCGAAATCACCGCTCTCGACGGCAGCACGATGGCCCGGGTGCGCAAGCAGCTCCATATTCGCCAAAAGCGCGGGCTGCCGCCCCGCGGCTGAAGAGGCCTCCCCGCAGCGAGCGCCGGCTTCCAACGTGACCGCCATCACCCTCCCTGGGGCCGACGTTGGCCACGCTGAACTCCGGAATGCCCATCGATAAGGGTTTTGCGGTAGATTCGGTATCGGATCCGGGGGTTAGGCACACTTCCTTATGGCAACTCAGATGAATCCGCCACCGCTGGCCGGACTGCCAAGTCTGGCGCGGCGGTTGGTGATGGACAAGGTGCTAGCGGAGGCCGACGCGCGGGTTGCCGTCGACGAGGCCACCCGGCACAAAATTTCCCTGCACACCCTGCTAACCGAACGCGGCTTGGTGGAGGGCCGCGTGGTGGCCCTGGCGCTGTCGGCCGAGTTCGGCGTCCCGCTGCTCGACGTATCGGCGATCGACCCGGTGCAGATGCCGTTGAAACTGGTCAGCGAGGAGCTGGTGCGCAAACACAGCGCGCTACCGCTGTTCAAGCGCGGCAACCGCCTGTTTGTCGGCGTCGCCGACATCACCAATCCGCGCGCGTTGGAGGAAATCAAGTTCCACTCCAACCACAACGTCGATCCGATTCTGGTCGAGGAGCACGAGCTGCAGCGCGCGATCGATTTCGCGATGCAGCAGGCGGGCACCAGCATCACCGGCCTCGATGACGATGAAGGTCTGGAGAACCTGCAACTGGAGGCGGGCGACGGGGACACTGACGCAACACCCGACGCCTCGGCGACCGACGAGGCGCCGATCGTCAAGTTCGTCAACAAGATTCTGATGGATGCCATTCGCCGCGGCGCGTCCGACATCCACTTCGAGCCCTACGAGACCGCCTATCGTGTGCGCTACCGCGTCGATGGCGTGTTGCGCACCGTGTCCAGCCCGCCGGTCAAGCTTGGACCGCGCATCGCCTCGCGCCTGAAGGTGATGAGCAGCCTCGACATCGCAGAGCGCCGAATCCCGCAGGATGGCCGCATGAAGCTGGCGGTCTCCAAGTCCAAGGCGATGGATTTTCGCGTCAGTACGCTGCCGGTGCTGGCCGGCGAGAAAGTGGTGATGCGCATCCTCGATGGCGCCGCCGCCAAGCTCGGCATCGAAAGACTTGGGTACGAGGACGACCAGAAGAAGCTTTTCCTCGACGCCATCGAGAAACCCTACGGCATGGTCCTGGTGACCGGTCCCACCGGGTCGGGAAAGACGGTGTCGCTGTATACCGCGCTCAACATCCTCAACATCGACGGACGCAACATTTCCACCGTCGAGGACCCGGTCGAGATTCGCGTCCCTGGCATCAACCAGGTGCAGCAGAACGAAAAGCGCGGCATGACCTTCGCCGCCGCGTTGCGCTCGTTCTTGCGTCAGGACCCCGACGTGATCATGGTCGGCGAGATTCGCGATCTCGAGACCGCCGAAATCGCGATCAAGGCCGCGCAGACCGGCCACATGGTGCTGTCCACCCTGCACACCAACGATGCCTCGCAGACCATCGCGCGCCTGATGAACATGGGCATCGCGCCCTACAACATCACCTCGTCGGTGACGCTGGTCATCGCGCAGCGCCTGGCGCGCCGCCTGCACGACTGCAAGAAGCCGCTGCTTTTGCCGGCGGCGGCGCTGAAAGCCGAGGGTTTCAGCGACGCCGAAATCGCCGACGTAACCAGCGGCAAGATCACCCTTTACGACGCAGTCGGCTGTACGGGCTGCACCGATGGCTACAAGGGCCGCGTCGGCATCTACCAGGTGATGCCGATGACCGACGACATCCAGCGCATCATCCTCGAGGGTGGCGGCGCCCTGAAGATCGCCGAGGTGGCGCGTAAGGACGGCATTCGCGATCTGCGCGCCTCAGCCCTGATGAAAGTGCGCAACGGCGTCACCAGCCTCGCCGAAATCAACCGCGTCACCAAGGACTAGGGAGCCCTCATGGCCACCGCCGCCACCGCCAAGAACCCGCGTGACGTCGGCGCCGCGCGCGCCGAGGTCAGCAAGCTGACTGCCTACGATTGGATCGCGCTGGACCGTCGCGGTCAGAAGATGCATGGCGAAATGCAAGCCAAGAACGCCAGCTTGGTCAAGGCCGAACTGCGCAAGCAGGGCATGAATCCACAGACGGTCAAGGAGAAATCCAAGCCGCTGTTCGGTTCCGCCGGTAGCACCATCAAGCCGCGCGACATCGCCATTTTCAGCCGCCAGCTCGCCACCATGATGGCGGCCGGCGTGCCGATGGTGCAGTCTTTCGACATCATCGCCAG
>JAJYDI010000123.1 GCA_021777635.1 Pseudomonadota bacterium | reverse complement strand
ATCCTGGTCGCGCACGAGTTCGCGGCCGTGCGCCAGGTCGCTGATCTGGTCCACCTGATCGCCAACGGTCAATGCGTCGCCTCGGGCACACCCGAGCAGCTGGCGCGCGGCGAGTCGGACTGGACGCGCCAGTTCTTCGGCGGCGATGCCGACGGCCCGGTCCCGTTCCAGTATCCGGCCGGCGATTACGCCACCGCGCTGGGTTTCACGGGAGCGGCGGCATGAGCGCCGACATGAAAGCCGGGGCGCCGCGCGGCGGCATGCTGGTGGACGGACTGGCGCAGGTTGGCGCCTGCGGCCTGTTTCTGCTCGGCATGCTCGGCGCGATTCCGCGCAGCCTGCGCCATCTGCGCGAGATCTCGCGCCAGATCTGGTTCGTCGGCGCGATGAGCCTGGTGATCATCATGATCAGCGGCTTGTTCGTCGGCATGGTGCTGGCGCTGCAGCTTTACTACACGCTGTCGATCTTCGGCGGCACCGCCGCGCTGGGCACGGTGGTGGCACTGTCGCTGTACCGCGAGCTGGGGCCGGTGATCACCGCGCTGCTGTTCGCCGGCCGCGCCGGTACCGCGATGACCGCCGAGATCGGCCTGATGCGCGCCACCGACCAGCTGGCCGCGATGGAGATGATGGCGGTCGATCCGATCGCCTTCGTCGCCACGCCGCGCTTTCTCGCCGGCGTGATCGCGATGCCGCTGCTGGCCAATGTCTTCAGCATGCTCGGCCTGCTCGGCGCGCATCTGGTCGGCGTCACCTGGCTGGGTGTCGACAACGGCACGTTCTGGTCGAACATGACCTCCAACGTCGACGTCTGGAAGGACATCGTCAACGGCACCTGGAAGGCGCTGGCGTTCGGTGTCGTGGTGTCGCTGATCGCCGTGTTCCAGGGTTACACCGCACCGCCGACCAGCGAAGGCGTGGCCTATGCCACCACCCGCACGGTGGTGTTCGCATCCATCGTCGTTCTGGCGCTGGATTTCGTCATGACCGCATTCCTGATGTGAGAGGGCCTTCGCCGTGAATCCCCGCCGCTCCTTTGCCGCCGGCACCGGCCTGTTCATCCTGCTGGGCTTTGCCGCGCTGGCCTATCTCGCCACGCAGACTTCGTCGGTGGCCAACTTCAGCTCCGGGCCGACCTATGACGTGGTCGCCCAGTTCGACAACGTCGGCTCGCTGAAAGACCGCGCGCCGGTCAAGATCGCCGGCGTGCGCGTCGGTTCGGTCAAGTCGATCCAGCTCGACAATCAGAGCATGGAAGCCAAGGTCACCCTGGCGATCGACACCCGCTACAACGATATTCCCGACGATTCGTTCGCCAAGATCATGACCAGCGGCCTGCTCGGCGACCAGTTCGTCGCGCTGTCGCCGGGCGGTTCGCCGGACGTGCTCAAGAACGGCAGCCGCATCGTCAACACGCAGTCGGCGATGCAGCTCGAGGACCTGATCGGCAAGTTCCTGGTCGGAGGTTCGTCGCCGGCCAAGAGCGGCAGCGCCGGCGCAGCCGGCGGCGGCAAGAGCGGCGGTTGAACCCATGCACCCCTCGATCGACACGCGGCGCCGGTCGTCGCGCAGGAGAAGCCCATGATGCGCACGTTTGCATTTGCCCTTGCCGTGACCCTCGCCGGCGCGACCGCCACTCCCGTCGCTGCGCAGACCGCCGCACCCGCGCTGCCGGCGGCGGCCACGCAGCAGACACCGCAGCAGATCGTGCAGTCGATCGCCGATCAGCTCGGGCAGGCCATCGAGGGTCACCAGGCCGAGCTCAAGAACGATCGCCCCAAGCTGATCGCGATCATCAACAGGATCCTGCTGCCCCATTTCGACGTGCAGTACGCCTCGCTGCTGGTGCTGGGCCGTTACGCGCGCACCGCCACGCCGCAGCAGCGCGAGCGCTTTGCCAGGGCGTTCTACGACTCGATCACGCAGCGCTATGCCGAGGGTCTGCTCAACTACACGCGCGGCCGCGTGCAGGTGCTCCCGGCGCGGGCCGGCGGTGACGATCGGCGCCAGATCGTGCGCACCGAGGTGGTACTCAATGATGGCAAGAAGGTCGCGGTGGATTACGTGTTCCATCGCGCGCTCAATGGTCAGTGGCAGGCCTACGACGTGATCATCGAGGGCATTTCCTACATCGCCAACTTCCGCAGCCAGGTCGGCGAGGAAATCCGGCGCAGCAGCCTCGATGCCCTGATCACGCGCCTGGAATCGCAGGGCGGCAAGGCCATCGATACCCTCAAGCAAGGTGGCGCGGGGTGAGCGACAGCGCCTGCCGTTTGCAGCAGCCGCAGGCCGGCACCCTGGCGCTGGTCGGCACGCTCGGCTTCGCCAACGCCGCCGCCTGCCATGCGCAAGTCGCCGGCGCCCTGCACGCCGACGGCATCACCACCCTGGATCTCGGCGGGCTGGAGCGCGCCGACAGCGCGGCGCTGGCCTGCGTTCTGGCATGGATCGCCGACCGCCGCGCGCACGGCCGCATGCTGCAGGTCAGCGCGCTGCCCGAAGGCTTGCGTGCGCTGGCGCGCGTTTGCGAGGTCGAGGATCTGCTGGACGCCGCGGCGCGCGGCTGACGCATGGCTTGGACCGGGCCGCTTTCCGCGGCCCGTACCGCATGCGGTTCAGTCGGTGCTGGACGCGGCGGCGGGCGTCATGACACTGCCGGCCGCGGCGGGTGCCGGCACGCGGCCTTCAGACCCGGCCGGTGCCGCCGAGCTGGCCGCGGATGCCGGAGGCGCCGTCGATGTCGCGGGCGCCGGGGCCGTTGCGGGCGGCGCAGTCGCGGCCTTGCCGTTCTTGCCCTGTTCGTAGGCCTGCTGCTGTTGCAGCAGCTGGTCGATGTCATCACTGGAGCTGTCGTTGAGCCCCTGCATCTGCTCGATGATCGCGGCCGGCGGGTTGCCGTGGTAGATCAGGTAGGTGCGCCGCTGCAGGTAGGCGTCGCGGGTCATCAGGTAGGGGTCGTAGGCCGAATTGAGAAAGCTTTCGGAGTCGATGAAGCTCGCGCGCAGCTGCACGTAATACAGCATGATCGGCAGGTATTCGGCGTAGTAGCGGAAGCGGTGTTCGCGGGCATACCAGGACATCGGATCGAGCAGATAGCTGTCCACCGGCCACGCCCAGACATTGCGAACCGTGGTCGGACCCAGCAGCGGCAGCACGATGTAGGGCCCGTCAGGCACGCCCCAGCGCGCCAGGGTCACGCCGAAGTCGGTCTTGTCCAGGGTCAGGCCGAGCTCGCTCGCCGGATCGAAAAAGCCCAGCAGGCCGATCGTGGTGTTGACCGCGAAGCGCCCGGTATTGCGCGCCGCGCCCACCGGTCGCACCTGCAGCAGGTCGTTGACGATGCTCACCGGCAGCTCGATGTTGGAATAGAAGTTGCCGATCAGCTTGCGCATCGTCGTCGTGGTGATCTTGCGGTAGCCGACGGCAACCGGTCGCACCACGGCCTTGTCGACCTTCTCGTTGAAAGCGAAGGTCTTGCGATTGAAGTGCTGCCACGGATCCTCGGTCCTGGGCGGCTGGATGGCGCAACCGGCAAGACTGAGCAGGGCGACGGTCAGCGCCGTGCGGTCGAGCAGGCGCGGTCGGGTCGGCAGGGGCATGAAGTGATCCGGCTGTGGGCCATCGGGGGAGCCATAATAAACTATCAAGTACACCATCGTGGCGGGTGCGGCCGAAATCAGTGTCCGGCGCGCGCATTGCCAGCACCGTCTTCGCGCCGGTACACTTGCTGCCCATTTAAGTTTCTGTAACTAAAAGGTTTTGAAATGGCACGCATTACCGTAGAAGACTGCCTCGAGGTCGTCGACAACCGCTTCGAGCTGGTGTTGATGGCGACCAAGCGCGCGCGCCAGCTGTCAAAGGGCGCCGAGCCGCGCGTCGATCCCCAGCACGACAAGCCCACCGTGGTGGCGTTGCGCGAGATCGGCGAACGCCGCATTGACCAGATCACGATCGACGAGATCGAGCGCATCGAGCGCGAGCGCGCCGAGCGCGAGGCGCTGGAATGGGCCGCCGCCGAGGTCGCCGCCGACGACGACCTGTCCAAGGGCGGGGACGACTGATGCCCTCCGACGGCCGCTGTCCACGCGCGGAGGCCGCCTGAGCCGGCGGCCCGGACGCGAATGGAGGCGGCCGCGAATCTGACGCGCGCGGGCGCCGGCCTGGTCCCCGACTATGTGCGCGCGCTGGAATCGAAACTGGCGCAGTACCTGCCCGCGGAACAGATCCTGCGCGTACGCGGCGCGTTCCGGCGCGGCGCCGAGGCGCATGCCGGGCAGACCCGGCTCAGCGGCGAGCCCTACATCACGCACCCGGTGGCGGTCGCGGGCCTGCTCGCCGATCAGCGCATGGATGCGGAAACGATCATCGCCGCGATCCTGCACGACACCCTCGAGGACACCGCGTTCGATCGCACGGCGATGGAGGCCGAATTCGGCACTACCGTCGCCGAACTGGTCGACGGCGTGACCAAGCTGGACAAGGTGCGCTTCGCCAGCCGCCAGGAGGCCACCGCCGAAAGCTTCCGCAAGATGCTGCTGGCGATGGCGCGCGACCTGCGCGTGATCCTGATCAAGCTGGCCGATCGCCTGCACAACATGCGCACGCTCGATGCCAAGGACGCCGATGCGCGCCGGCGCA